>DIDB01000203.1 GCA_002417905.1 Pseudomonadaceae bacterium UBA5811 | reverse complement strand
TGGCCAGCTCCACCATAAAAGAAGGATCATCTGCCGCTGCCGACGGGCAGGTGACCAGCAGTGTAACCGGGCGGGCCGGGCTGGAGGGACCAAAAATCTCATGGCTGCGCTGTTTCAGGTGCTCTTCACCGGCGAAAAACTGCCGGGCGGGAACCGGTTTTTCCACTGGTCTGCCGGCCAGTGCGGCCAGGGCACCCCGGACCGCCAGCAGCCCGGGCAGGACCCGGCTTTCCAGCCGGCCCAGCGAAGAAAGCCCCAGCTGCATCAATGGCCGCTGTAATGCACAAAGGTCGCGGTGACGCAGGGCCAGATAGCAGGCCAGATTGTGGGCGCTGTCCCTGAATTCAGGCCGATGGATCTGCCTGTCCCAGATGGCGGCCCGGGCATTGCCTTCCTGACGTACTTCGGTGATGAGCTGGTCAATCTGCTGGTAAAGGCTGGCAAGGTCAGTCATGACGTGCGGCTCCGTTGCACTGCTGATGCGGAAAAGGCATGACGAGAGCCTGGCAGGTCTTCCATGCAGTTGCATGACAGGGGCCGGCAGCACTTTACATATATGGATTTCCATATATGCTGGCGGGCTTCAAAACTGGGGGGCGGTATCCATGACGCCTGTTGCGCTGTTCAAATGTCTGGCGGATGACACCCGCCTGCGTCTGGTGCGGCTGATGCTGCTCCGTCAGGAGCTGTGTGTCTGCGAGCTGGTGGCTGCGCTGGCACTCAGCCAGCCCAGAATCTCCCGGCATCTGGCCATGCTGCGCCGTCAGGGGCTGTTGTCTGGCCGGCGCCAGGGGCAGTGGGTGTATTACCGGCTGAATCCACAGCTGCCGGGCTGGGCGCGCCAGGTGCTGCAGGCGCTGCAGGAGAGCCGGGAGGATTGTCTGCCGCTGGAGTTGCAGCGGCTGGAAACGCTGCAGGAAAAAAGTCCTTGCTCCCCGACTGACTGACAGGTGATTTCATGCTGATGGCTGCGGGTATTTTTTTGCTGACCCTGGTGCTGGTGATCTGGCAGCCCCGGGGGCTCGGAGTGGGCTGGAGTGCCAGCCTGGGAGCGGTGCTGGCACTGGCTGCAGGCGTGGTGGACTGGGCGGATATCCCGGTAGTCTGGCAAATTGTCTGGAATGCCACTGCAACTTTTATTGCTGTAATCATGATCAGCCTGCTGCTGGATGAAGCCGGCTTTTTTGAGTGGGCGGCCCTGCATGTGGCCCGCTGGGGCCGGGGCAGCGGGCCCCGGCTGTTTGTGTTCATTATTCTGCTGGGGGCCGTGGTGGCGGCCCTGTTTGCCAATGACGGGGCAGCGCTGATCCTGACGCCCATTGTGATTGCCATGCTGCGCGCCCTGCAGTTTCCTCCGGCAGCGACCCTGGCTTTTGTCATGGCAGCCGGCTTTATTGCCGATACGTCCAGCCTGCCACTGGTGGTGTCCAATCTGGTGAACATTGTTTCAGCTGACTATTTCCAGCTGGGTTTCAGCCATTATGCTTCGGTGATGCTGCCGGTGGATCTGGTCAGCATCCTGGCCAGCCTGGGGGTACTGCTATGGCTGTACCGCCGGGACATTCCGCATGCCTATGCCCTGCAACAGCTGCGCCGGCCGGTTGAGGCGATCCGTGATCCGGCCACCTTCCGGGCAGGTGGCTGGACGCTGCTGGTGTTGCTGGCCGGCTTTCTGGTGATTGAGTCGCTGGGAGTGCCGATCAGCGTGATGGCCGCCCTATGTGCTGCCGGACTGTTCCGGGTTGCCCGGCGGGGTGGTGTCATTCCAGTCGGCAAGGTGCTGCGCGAGGCGCCCTGGCAAGTGGTGGTGTTCTCGCTGGGGATGTATCTGGTGGTCTATGGCCTGCGCAATGCCGGGCTGACGGACTACCTGACCGGTCTGCTGGATACCCTGGCCGGGCAGGGCCTCTGGGTGGCTGCGCTGGGAACGGGTCTGCTCAGTGCGCTGCTGTCTTCTGTGATGAACAATATGCCCACGGTGCTGGTGGGTGCCCTGTCGGTAGAGGCCAGCCAGGCAGAAGGTCTGGTCCGCGAGGCCATGATCTATGCCAATGTGATTGGCTGTGACCTTGGCCCAAAAATCACGCCGATCGGCAGTCTGGCAACCCTGCTGTGGCTGCATGTGCTGGAGCGCCGGCAGATTCGCATTGGCTGGGGCTATTATTTTCGCACGGGCATCATCCTGACCCTGCCAGTCCTGCTGGTTACCCTGCTGGCACTGGCCTGGCGGCTGTCCTGAATGCTGCTCAGCTGAACTGCAGGGTGACCAGGGCCAGCAGGCCATAGCGGCCGGCCTTGGCCAGGCTGACCAGCAGCAGGAAACGGCCGAAGGGTTCGCGCATGACTCCTGCCAGCAGGGTCAGGGGATCGCCGATAACCGGCAGCCAGCTCAGCAGCAGCGACGCCTGCCCATAGCGCTGGTACAGGCGTTGGGCCCGGGCCAGCTGGTCCGGGCTGACCGGAAACCAGCGGCGCTGCTGATAACGCTCAATGCCCCGTCCCAGCAGCCAGTTGGTGACTGAACCCAGCACATTGCCCGCTGTAGCACTCAGCACCAGCAGGGCCGGCGCGTGGCTGCCCTCCAGCAGCAGCCCGGCCAGTACCGCCTCGGACTGCAGGGGTAGCAGGGTGGCGGCACCAAAGGCCAGGATAAACAGCCCGGTATAAACCGCCAGTTCAGGCATGAGGGGAGGCAGCGGGTAGCGGGTTGATTTCGACCGTGATATGTACCAGCTCCTCGTGGATGCCCAGTTGCTGGCGAAACAGGTCAGGGCTGGCTATTACGTCAGGTGCCACGGCCAGTGCGAGGATGCAGGCATACTGGCCACGGCCGACGCGCCAGACATGCAGATCGGTAATTTCGGCCCGGACCGGGCTGTGTTCGATAACCTCACGGATTTCTGCCACAACCGGTGCATCCATCTCGGCATCCAGCAGCACCCGGCTGGTATCCCGCAGCAGGCCACGGGCCCAGAGACCTACCACGATGGCCCCGGCAATCCCCATCACCGGGTCCAGCCAGCTGGCCCCCCAGAGCTGGCCTCCTGCCAGGGCGAGAATGGCCAGAACGGAAGTGGCTGCGTCCGTGATTACATGCAGGTAAGCCGAGCGCAGGTTCAGGTCGTGGTGGGAATGCCCGTGGCTGTGGTCGTGTCCGTGGTGATCATGGGCATGCTGATGGTTATCCCGCAGCAGCCAGGCGCAGGCCAGGTTGACTGCCAGCCCGGCAGCAGCGATTAGCATGGCCTGTTCATAGTGGATGGGGACTGGCTCCAGCAGCCGGCCGACTGACTGCACCAGCATCAGGAGTGCCACGCCGACCAGGAACAGGGCGCTGGTATAGCCCCCCAGGATCTCGATTTTCCAGGTGCCGAAACTGAAGCGTGGATGGCCGGCATAGTGTCGGGCCGCCCGGTAGGCCAGAACCGCCAGTCCCAGAGCCAGGGCGTGGGAGCTCATGTGCCAGCCATCCGCCAGCAGGGCCATGGAGTTGAACAGCCAGCCGCCGGCAATTTCGGCCAGCATCATGCCCGCCGTCAGCCAGACGGCCAGCCGGGTATTGCGTTCGGCCAGCGGATTGCCTTTATCAAATACATGGCTGTGCTGCCATGCGCCGGCGGAGGGTTCAGCCATGGTCTGTTATCCTCAGGAGTCAGGGTATGTAGATACTATACCCCAGTATGTTATTTTAAGGAGTGACCGGATGGCACATACCACCCGTAACCAGAAATCCCTGCTGGCCCGGGTTCGCCGGATCAGGGGTCAGGCGGCCGCGCTGGAAACGGCCCTGCTGGAGGAGAGGGACTGTCTGGCGGTACTGCAGCAGATCGCGGCCATCCGGGGCGCTGTTAACGGGTTGATGACCGAAGTCATGGAGGGGCATATCCGCGAGCATCTGGGCAGTGACCGGATGACACCGGAGCAGCGGCAGGAGGATGTCGAGCAGATTGCGCTGCTGCTGCGCTCCTACCTTAAATAGCCCGGTCCTTTATCTGGCAATGCCGGTCCCTGTCGCGTATGGTGCGCTGTCTCAATGGGGAGTAGCCGGTTTTCACGGATTGCCGTGAAAACGTCCGGGTCAACATTCTCGGTCGTCTGACCGTGGTCCGGACACCTTCGGGCTGGCGAGACCATCGGCAGGGCCGCGTCTGGGTCGGGCGCGTGGCTGGCCGTGGACTCGAACTGCCCGACGGATATGCCTGATGAACCTGACCTCCATCATCCTGATTGCTTTCGCCATGTCCACTGATGCCTTTGCGGCGGCCGTCGCCAAGGGGGCGGCCCTGCACCGGCCGCCCTTCCGGGAGGCCCTGCGGACCGGGCTGATTTTTGGCTCTATTGAAACCCTGATGCCGCTGCTGGGCTGGGGGCTGGGCATGGTAGCCACCCGCTATCTGGCCCAGTGGGATCACTGGATTGCCTTTACCCTGCTGCTCTGTCTGGGCGGCCATATGATCTGGGCCGGTTTTGGCGAGCCGGAGGACGGGGAGGAGGCACCCAAAACCCGGCACTCTTTCTGGATTCTGGCCCTGACCGGGATTGCGACCAGCATTGATGCCTTGGCGGTGGGGGTAACGCTGGCCTTTGTTGAAGTCAGCATTGTTGAGGCCGCCCTGGCCATCGGTCTGGCCACTACCCTGATGGTGACGCTCGGCGTGATGCTGGGCCAGCGCATTGGCGCCCTGATTGGCAAGCGGGCAGAAATTATCGGGGGCGTGGTGCTGATCGCCATTGGTGCCCTGATCCTGTTTGACCACCTGGCGGCTGGCGAGGCCGGTGGTCTGGTGGCTCTGGCTTCCTGAACAGCGGGCCTTATGGATTGAGGTTCTGGCCGACCTGTTCCAGCAGTTCCCGGGTTTCTGGCAGGTAATCTGCGATATACCAGCAGTGCAGCATGCCGGGATATTCGCGGTAGTCCAGCCGGGCGTGGGCCGCCGCTGCCCGTTCACGCAGCCGGCGGGCATCGGGCATCAGAATGTCGTGAGTGCCGGTAAACAGCAGGATGGGTGCCAGCTCCTCAAGCGGGCCATACAGCGGGCTGACCTGGTAATCGGTCAGGGCATGCGGACCTGCCCAGGCCTGCCCGGCCTGTTTCAGGCCAGGTACACTGAGAATCGGGTCATGCCGGTCAACCCGGGCTATGTCCGGATTGCTCAGACTGATATCCAGCCAGGGCGAGAGCAGGATCAGCCGGGCGGGCTGCTCAAGGTCTTTCTGGCGCAGCTGCATGGCCAGCGCCATGGCCAGCCCGCCCCCGGCAGAGTCCCCCATCAGGGTCAGGTTGCTGGCACCATAGGTCGCCAGCAGCTCCCGGTACAGGGACACCAGCAGATGGAGGGTTTCATCCACCTGGTGACGGGGTGCCAGCGGGTAGTCCGGCAGGATAAAGGTGCATTGGCAGCGGTCGACAAATTCTGCCAGTGTGCGCCAGTGCATGGCCGAGATGCCGCTGACATAGGCGCCGCCATGCAGATAGAGCACCTGCTGGCGGTTTTCGCCCTCCAGTGGCGCCATACTCCACAGGGTGTGCCCGTCAAAGGGCCGGGAGCTGATGCGGTAGCGCGACATCAGCCCGGCCGGGGGAGGCACGCTGGCCAGTTGCCCTGCTGGCCGTTCGGCAAAGTGGGCATTCTGCTGTTTGGTCTCGGTATGGCGGACCAGGGTTTCAAAAATCCGCCCTTGGATGCTGGGGCGCAACAGTGAGCCCAGACTGTAAAGTGCAACCAGAATCACACCGAGAGCGGCGAGACTCAGAAAAACTTTTTTCCACATAACCCATCGGCCTTGATACAGGCCGCCTGCCGGAATCAGAGTGAGCCATTGTCGCCCGGCAGGCCTCCGAAACGCCAAGTTTTTCCGGAAAATGCCGGCAGGTCATGAGATACACTGCGCCTTGTGGAAATCAGGCCCTCAAGTGAAGCGACATGAAGCGGTTTTATCAGGGTATGGGCGTGGCTGGTCTGCTGGCGGGTTGCGCGGCGACGACAGCCAATTTTTATCCCCATGAAATCCGGGAGGCGGAGAATGTCATGGCTTATCCGGCCACGGTGACTCCGCCGGCCCTGTCCCTTATACACGAGATCCAGAGCAACTCCTGTGACAGCAATGCCTCCCTGCGCTTTCCCAATACCCGGGGCGAATCGCTCTGGCTGCTGAAGCTCCGTACCATCCGGCTGGGTGGCGATGTGGTGGTGGATTTCCGCTGCCACAAGGAAAGCTACGATCTGGTCAGCCGCTGCAGGGAGTCCCTGCGCTGCGAGGGAAAAGCCGCCCGGCTGGTGAAGCCGGCTGGCCAGCACTGATCCAGGGTTCGTCCGGATCAGCGCTGCTGTAGCCTGTGATCGGGGGCGGCCCGTTTTTCGGCAGCTCCGGCACGCTCCCGTTCTTCAGTAGCGGGTTCCCGGCTGCGCCCGTTGTCGGGGGCGCTTTCAGCATTTCCCGTATTGAGCAATGTAGTGGCCACACCAAGGGACAGTGCGGCAGCAGCGAAAGTAACCGTCATGGCTTGCATGAACATATCTCCCGGAGGTCGCGGTTCAGTCTGTGTGAAGGAAGCCCGGCCGGCCGGATCATCCGGCGCTGTTGCCGTGCTGGCCGCTCTAATCTGGGGGATATGGATGAAAAAATAAAGAGACTTTTGTCTGCTGGTCAAATCTGGAAAACAAACTGTGCGGCCCGGGAGCCCCTTCGGAGACTGGAAAAGCTTATGCTGGTCATTTGCCAGACGGTCGTTCAGGGAACCAGCAGCAGGGATTGTGGTGTATGGCGCAGGATATCCAGCGCTAGGCCGCTTTCGGCGGTGGGTTGTCCGCTAATGCCCATAATCTGCAGGGTGCAGGCCTGCTCCGTTGTGGCCGTCTGGCCGGTCAGCAGGGCGGGCAGTGCGCCACAGATGGGTGGGGCTGGGCAGGGGTAACCAATGGCTTCCAGCCGCTGCCGGGCCCTGGCCAGTGCAGGCTCCAGATCCGGTGTGCCATACAGCTGGCAGGGCAGGCCCGTGGCTAGGGGCGTCTGGCCCAGATAATCCATAACGTGCTCCAGTGCTGGACGATCACTGGCCAGCACCTGCAGGGCTGCCGGCGGACTGAAGCGGCCATGTACCACCAGCAGCGGTTGCTGCAGATTGCGGATCAGGGGTTGCAGGTGACGGTCAAGGCCCAGACAGTGGGTCCGGCAGCCATGCCGGCCGATGATGGTCAGGCCGCTGCGGCCCACCTGCAGTGCCTGCAGGGCTGCGGTCAGGGGCGCTGGCCGCTGGATAAGGCAGGGCCGGATGGCCCCTTCGCTGAGCAGCATGAGGTGCTGGCCGGTGGCCTGCAGCAGAATTTCACCCTGCTTGCAGGCCAGCAGCTGCTGCTGGCCGCTCCCGTCGGCGGCCGGTTCCAGTACCTGCAGCAGGGTCAGGGGCTTTCCCAGCCGGGTGCTGGCCCAGAAGGCGGCATCGCAGACAGCGCGAGTGGCGGCAGAACCGTCAACGCAGGCAGTAATTGGAGTCATGCAGTTCCTTGGCAGGGGACGGGAGCAGTCAGCCACTGGTGATGATAGGGTGGCCGGGCGATGCCAGTATAGGCGGTCTGGCCCCGGAGAGTGTTGCTGCAGGCGTCAGGCAGCCTTGCCTGGCAGAGCAGTGGTCTGGTCAGGTCCGGGGCGTTACGGGGCGGAAGATGAGGTCGGGCCGATGGCGGTGCCGGTGGTTGTCCAGGGTACCCTCCCGGGCAGAATGCTGGTGCCAGTGGCTGTGCACGGTGCCGTCGGCATGCACATGGTCATGGGCATGGGCGATGTCCTCCCGGGGCGCAGGCGGAGCCAGCGGATGACAGCCACACTGTTCACACATGGCGGACACTTCCCTGGGCCATGGCCTGGTCAATGGCTGCGGCGATCCGGGCTGTCTCCCCGGCCAGCAAAGCTGACAGCCCGTACAGCGGGGTGCTGGAGCGGTCGGCCTCCCGGGCGGCTGGTGACTGCTCCAGACAGCCGATCAGTGGCAGGTCGGCAGCCTCATTCTGAAAGAAAGCCCGGTCTTCCGGACCTGCCAGCTTGTTGCCCACCAGCAGGATCCGGGGAATCCCGAGATCCCGGGCCAGAGCCTGGACCTGGCGTACCGTACGCAGGCTGCGGTATGTCGGTTCGGCCACTGCCAGCATCACGTCAACGGCTTCTGCGGTGCCCCGGCCCAGATGCTCGACACCGGCATACAGATCCAGCAGCACCACTTCATCCCGCTCCAGCAGGGTATGGCGGACCAGCCGTTTCAGCAGGGTGCTGGCCGGGCAGATGCAACCGGAGCCACCTTCCTGGACTGCCCCCAGCAGCAACAGGCGCAGGTTGTCCTGACGGGCAGTGAAGCGTTCCGGAATGTCCGACACCCTGGGGTTCAGCCTGAAAAAACCACCGCTATGACCCGGCGTGCTGCCAGTCCGTTCGGCAATCAGCTCGCCCATCTCCGAAATGGGCAGCAGGTCGATCAGCTGCGCCTCGCTGAAGCCCAGGGCCGGGCCCAGGCAAGGGGAGGGGTCCGCGTCAATGGCCAGTACGGGCTGGCCTTGCCGGGCATAGTGGCAGGCCAGCAGGCTGGTCAGGGTGGTCTTGCCTACGCCGCCTTTGCCGCTGATGGCGATTTTCAGGCCCATTGCACAGTCCTCAGGGGTTCCATGGCGTGGATATAACTGAAGCCCGGGCGGGCGAGGGCCTCACCAAAGCGGGCTACAGCCACCCGTTTCTTCATCAGTTCATGCAGTACACCCGTGCCGTTGATCTCGCCAACCAGCTGGGCTCCGGCAATCCGGCCTTCCTGCAGGATGATTTTGCGGACCGCCCCCCGGCCATCCTGCCAGCGCACACAGTGATCCCCCTGCCGGCTGCCGAACGAGGCTACCGCCAGTCCCAGCACCCGTACCACATTGACCGCCTCCAGCCCCGGGTGGCACCTCGGCTGGCCCAGCATGTTCCAGGCAGCCACCCGGCCGGTGGATACGGCGTTGGGCCAGATGGGGACAACCTGGCCGGCTCCGGTGGCGTCCTGGAGCTCGATGACATCTCCTGCGGCAAATATATCCGGGTCGCTGGTCTGCATCCGCTCATTGACCAGAATGCCACGCTGGCAGGCCAGGCCGCTGCCTTCCAGCAGTGACAGGTCCGGCCGGACACCGGCCGCACAGATCACCAGCCGTGCGGGCAGTGTCTGCCGGGCCGTACGGACGGCGCTAACTCCCTGTGCATCCGCCAGCACTTCGCAGGCTGTGCTGTTCAGGTGTAACTGCACGCCATGGCGGGTCAGCTGCTGCTGGACCAGGCCGGCCATTTCTTCATCCAGCATGGCGGGCAGTACATGCCCCCGGCTTTCCAGCAGGCTGACTTCCAGTCCGCGCCGGACCAGTGCCTGTACGGCCTCCAGTCCGATAAAACCTGAGCCGATCACCACGGCCTGCCGGGCTTCGGGCAGCCGGGCCAGGATGGCGTCGGCATCGGCCAGGGTTTTCAGCTCAAAAACGCCGCGGGTTCCGGCCAGACCCGGAATGGGCGGGACCACTGCCCGGGCACCGTGGGCCAGCAGCAGGCGGTCATAGTCAAAGCGGTTGCCCGCCAGGGTCTGGACCTGATGCTGTACCGGGTCAATGCGGGTCACCGGCTGGCCTGGCCGGAAATCCAGTCCGAGGCGGGTGTAAAAATTTGCATCGCGCAGAAACAGTTGTGCCCGGGTCAGGTGTCCTTCCACATACTCTGCCAACGGGCAGGGCGAATAGCAGGATTCCTGCTCCCGGGACAGCAGGCGAATCTGGCTGCGGCCATCCTGCTGGCGCAGGGTTTCTGCCGCGCTCAGGGCCGCCGGACCGTTGCCCACAATCAGGTAGTTCATAGGCCCAGTGCGGCCCGTTTTTCACCGATATGGGCAATCATCCATTCGGCGGCTTCCCGGGGTTTCAGCTCGACCCGGACCACTGCGCCGGTCAGTTCTTTCAGGTCTTCGGTCAGTAGCCGGGTGACCATCGGCCCCCCTAGGACCTTGGGTGCCGGGGCGATATGGCAGGAGACGCCGAGTGCCAGAAAGGAGCCGCCGATGGAGATGGCTTTTTCCTGCACCAGTTCCGGGGCCGAGCCCACCGCTGGCAGCTGGCCTACCGGGATGCCCAGCCGGTCGGCCAGGGCGACCATCAGGTCAACAATCCGCGAGTTATCCACACAGGCCCCCATGTGCCAGACGGGGGGCAGCGGGCCATCCAGTCCGGCAGCCCGGCCCAGCACCTCCAGCACGCTTTTCAGGCCATCACCGCAGTACTGTCTGGTGGCCTCGCTGGTCATCAGTCCGTCCTGGGCGCAGATATGGGCCGTGCAGCCGGTTGTCAGCACCAGCACATTGTGGCGCAGCAGGTGCTTGACCATCTCTTCGGTCATGGCGTTGTCGCGGAACTTGATGCTGGAGCAGCCCACCACGCCGACGAAGCCAAAAATATTGCCATTGGCCACATGGTCCAGTACCGGCCTGAGCGGGTCTGCAGCATCCAGTTTGCCAAGCAGGCCAATAATCGCCTCGACAGACAGGCCAGCCACAGCCTGACTTTTCAGCTGGGGGATATTGACCGGTTTGCCCTTGCGGCGGCGGAAGGCATTGATGGCCTGCTGCACGATCTGCCGGGCGCTGTCATCGGCGTGGGCCGGTTCGAAGGGAATATGCAGGGCATCCGGAATCCGCACCATGGCATCGGTGGTGATAAACGCGGTGTCGAAGCACTTGGCCACCTGGGCCAGTTGCGGCCAGATGCACTGGATATCCACCACCATGGCATCCACCGCACCGGTGGCCAGCACCAGTTCGGTCTGGGAGTTATGGCTGGCCAGCTTGATGCCATGGCGCATGCTCAGCTCGTTGCCGGTACAGCAGACACCCACCACGTTGATGCTGTCCGCCCCGGCCGCCAGGGCCTCGGCTTCCAGTTTTTCTGACCATTCGAGGATTTTTTCCGAGAGCACCGGGTTGTGGCCGTGGGCTGCAATATTGACGCTGTTTTTTTCCAGGACCCCGACGGCTGCTTCGGTTACGGATATTTCCGGGATACCGAACAGGATGTCCTGCAGATCAACACACAGGGCCAGCCCGGTCCAGCCATCAATCAGGCTCATTTTCAGCACGCGCAGCATCATCGACATGGGATCGGCATCGTTGCCCATGGAGGTGGCATGCATGGCTGTTTCGATTTCGTTGTGCGGGTTGGAGTACATCAGCCCCAGCTTTTTCCACAGGGCCTGTTCGGTTTTGGGTGCCCGGTGGCTCAGCCAGTTATTGGGCTGCTCGTCGTCCTGGCGGCCGAAGTCTTCCAGGGCAATATCCACCAGATCCTGACAGATGGCCTGGACCGTGCGGCCTTCTGTCGGTACACCAAAGGTTTTGGCCAGGGCCAGTGCTTTGGCTTCGCCCCGGATCTGGTAAGGCGCCTTGCCTTTCAGGGTATCGCGCAGGGTCAGCAGGACATGACGGGCATGGCCCACATGGGAGGCGGTGCCACCTACGGTATCGCGCAGCAGGTTGCGCGCCACCATGGCATCTGGTGTCAGACCGCAGATACCGGTCTGGGGGCCATCACCAAAGGGGTCAATCCGGCAGGGGCCCATATAGCAGGTGCGGCAGCAGGTGCCCAGTTCACCAAAGCCACACTGGGGGCTCATCTGTTCCAGCCGGTCGCGGGCTGTCTCCAGCCCCTGGCTGGCCGCAACCTGCAGCAGGGCCGTTTCAATGACGGGAAGAACGCTGGAGTCCATCAGGTATTCGCTCCTTTCAGGGCGCGGATCAGGGCCATGCCATTGGCGGGAAGGGCTGGCGGAGGGTTGAGGACGGCCCGGGCCGTGGCCTGACGGCGCTGGCGGGCCATGTCTTCCGGGCTGCAGTAAAGCAGGGCGCCGGTTGGGCAGGCGCTGGCACAGGCCGGGGCTTCACCCCGGGCACGCCGCTCCGGGCAACCGTCACATTTCAGGGCTTTTTGCTGGCCAGGGTCAGCGGTGACGCCGCCAAAAGGACAGACCACCACGCACATCCAGCAGCCGATGCAGCGGTCGTGGTCAGAAAATACCGTGTTGTGCTGCGCATGGCGCTGCATGGCCCCCGTCGGGCAGGCGGTGATGCAGGCTGCCTCGCTGCAGTGCTGGCAGCGGGAGGGCCAGCTGAACACCCCGGCCTTTTCGATGTGAATCCGGCTTTTGGGCCTGGGCTGTTCCTGCAGGGCTCCCAGCAGCGTCTTGCTCCGGGAATGTTCCACCGCGCACGCAATTTCACAGGATTTGCAGGCCACGCACTTTTCGGCCACCACAAACAGGGTCCGGGTTGTGGCCGGGACGGGTGCATTGCTCATGGCCGTATCCCGGCCATATCCGGCACCAGCAAAAGAAAGGAAACCCCTGTTGTCATGGGACAAGCTCCTGAAACCGCACGAGCGGCAGACCTTAGCGGGACGGCTCCGGGCCGTCCGTCGCCTGGACGACAGGCAGGCCTGGGCCGGATTATCTTCAGGATGTTTCAAAAAGCGTGCCGGCAGAGAAAATCCATCACAACAGGCTCCCCGGCATGTGATTCAGTGCGCGTGGTTCTGGCTGCGGCTGGGGGCCTCTTTCTGGACGGTCACCTCTATAGCAACGTCCCCGGCCCTGGCAAAGTGCAGGGTCAGGGGGAATACTTCGTCACTTTTGGGATGCTGTTTCAGATCAAACAGCATCACGTGATAGGTCATGGGCCGGAACTCCACCCGGCCGGAGGCGGGGACGGCCACCTGGCTGACCGCCTGCATTTTCATCCGGCCTTCCACATGTACATGCTCGTGCAGCTCGACCCGCCCGGCAATCGGGCTGCTGGCTCCCAGCAGCTGGTCATCGCTGCTGCCCAGATTTTCCAGCGTGAAATAGGCTGCCAGCGACGGAGCTACTTCCGGCAGCTCGCGGGACCAGGGATGTTCAATATGCAGATCGCCCCGGGTGTAGTCATGGGCACTGGCCAGCGAGCCCAGCAGCAGTGAGGTCAGAACCAGGGGATTGAACAGCTTCATGGGCAACACTCCAGAATTCAGCAAACGCGGGCCTAGCATAAGGATTGCCGGTTGATGAAATGATGCGGCCGGTCAGGATGGCTCCATAAAAAAACGCAGCGTTTTTGCCGCGCTTTGTTTAGGCTTGGCCGCCCCCGGGGTTCTGCCGTGCAGATGAAAAGGGAAGCGGGTAACCAGGCCCGCGCTGCCCCCGCAACTGTGAACGGGAAGCGCCGCAGACGGTGCCACTGGCCTCTGGCCGGGAAGGCCTGCGGCGTGCTGATCCGTGAGCCAGGAGACCTGCCCCGGGTGAACTGTCCAGCGCATTTCTCGGAGGGAGACTCATGCATATTGAACCGGGCGTGCTGCATGCCGCCAAAGTCCTTTACGCCAACGCGGCAGCCGGAGCCACATTGCTGGCCTTTGCCCCAAAACTGCTGTCAGGGCCGGAGACATGGGCCAGAACCATCTTGGCCGCCCTGTTTTTTTCCTTCTTTATGGAGGTTTTTCACCTGCCGGTTGGTGTCTCGGAACTGCACTTTATTGGTGCGTCTGCGGTCTATCTGACCTTTGGCCTGGTGCCCACCCTGTTTGGTTTTGCCCTGGGGCTGCTGCTGCAGGGGCTGCTGTTCGAGCCGCAGGATCTGGTCCATCTGGGGGTCAACAGTCTGTCGCTGATCCTGCCGTTGCTGCTGGCCCACGTCACGCTGGGCCGGCGTTTCTTCAGGAAAAACGGCTGGCGCCTGTGCTGGAGCCAGGTGGTGCGTTTTGATGCCCTGTATTACAGCGGCGTGGTGGCCATGGTTGGCTTCTGGATCGCTCTTGGCGAGGAACCGGCACCCCTGCGGCAGTGGGGCATTTTTGCCCTGTCTTACCTGCCGGTCGTGCTCTGTGAGCCGTTATTGACCTGCCTGGTGCTGCGCTGGCTGAAAGGCTTTTCCACCCGGCCCCTGCTGGGTCGCCTGACCTGCGTCCCCGGCCTGTCGCTCTGAATGGAGCTATGCGGCGGTCAGCGCAGCTGGCCGACCATGGCTGCCAGTACGTGTCCCACGGCATGGGCCAGCTGTCTGGAGCGTGGGCCATTCCAGCCGGTTAGGGGGTGTGGCTGGTCATCGTGGTCCTTGAACGGCATTTCCAGGGTCAGGGCCAGACAGTCAAACGCCTCGCCGGTTGCCTGGGTGGCCAGGGCCAGATTGGCCTGGCCCGGGGCGCTGCGGGGGTAGCCGTACCGGCTCTGGAATTCGCCGGCCGCCTCCAGCCGCTGCCGGAACTCGTCCTCCAGTCGGGCCAGCCGGGAGCTGTAGCCCGGATTGCCTTCGCAGCCTGCGGCAAAGACGTGGGGAATTTCTTCGTCGCCGTGGATATCCAGGAACAGGTCAACTCCGGTTTTGCGCATCTGCTGCTGGACAAAATAAACCTCCGGGGTTTCCTGTGCACTGGTCTCCTGCCAGGCCCGGTTCAGGTCCCGGCCGGCCGCATTGGTTCGCAGATGGCCCCGGAAAGCGCCATCCGGATTCATGCAGGGCACCAGATACAGGGTGGACTGCGCCAGTAGCTGACGGACTTCCGGGCTGTTGTCCTGGAGGTATTCCACCAGTCCTTCCATAAACCATTCCGCCATATGCTCGCCCGGGTGCTGCTGGGCAATGATCCATAGCCGGCGGGCTGCAGGGTGATCATGACCGATCTGCAAGAGTGGAATCTCCCGGCCCTCGACGCTTTTGCCGGTGGCGGCCAGCCGGGCGCCAGGCAAGGCCAGTGCCCGCTGGACCAGCCATTGATGGCGCTCCCGGGAGTAGGGTTCAAAGTAGGCGAACCAGGCGCGCTCCTGCTCAGGTTCCAGGCTGAAATGCAGTTCGCCCTGTTCGTAATGGGTGGGGATCTGGAACCAGTGCTGCTGGTCGTAGGAGGCACGGGTCTGGTAGCCGGGCCAGGCGTGGCTGTAGCTGGCCTGGTGGGCATTGATCAGGCTGAAAGTGCAGGGCTGGCCGACCGGCAGTCCATCGGCCCGGAAGTGAAACCACTGGAAGTGCGGGCTGTTCAGGTCCGGGCGAATAGCCAGCCGGACCTGCTGTGGAGACTGGCAGTCCACGACGTCAATATTGCCGCTGTCAAAGTGGGCGCTGATAAGCATGTCAGGTTTTCCGTTCAGATTGTCAGACGTCAGCATGCATGTGTGGATCAGTCTGGTAAAACATCGGTTTTTGGCACGGGTACAGATGATGTCCAGTCGTTTTTCCAGGGTTGTTCTGCCCGCTGTTCTGCTGGCCGTCGCTGCTGTTCCGGTTGATGCATCCCGGCTGAATGAGGCGGCCGGGCTGCTGGGTGCTGCGGCCTGGACGGGCGGTGCCTCCGGGACGTCTGCTCTGGATCTTCCGGCGCTGGATGAGGCCGGTGCAGAGAACCTGGCGGGCATCCTGCAGTTTTGTCTCAGCAATGGTTATACCGGAGATAACAGTGTGCGCGGGGTGATTGAACAGCTGACCGGGCAGGCTGGAGGCGAGGAGGCCCTTTCGCAAAATACTTTTTACCAGGATGGTCTGCGCGGGGTGCTGGGTGGGACCAGTGAGGGCCGTCTTGACCTGACTACCCTGACCAGATCAAGGCAACTGACCGGCGTCTGTGCCAAAGTGCTGAACTACTGCAGGGCCGGTCAGTAGCGGGATTGCCGGATGGAGGGCTCCATCGGCAGTGTCTGTTCGGAGTGTTGCCACCATCCAGCCTGCCTGCTGGTGGCAGACTCCAGCGGGCGTGGCCGTGGTGGCAATCTGTCCTGGCTGGGTGCGAACAAAGGCACATTTTTTCAGCCAGATCTGCTTCCGCCTGCAGGGGCTCTGGTCTAGACTGGAACCGTTTCGGCGGGCGCAATTAGCATAGACTGCAACCCGCATACAATTGGGTATTCGTAGAAGGCAGAACAACGTGAAACAACAGATCAAACATTTCAGTCCGCATCAGAACAGCAAGGTTATTGCCATTCTCATGGCTTTTGTGGCCGTGATTTTTGCAATGCCGTTCTTTATGGTGATGTCCCTGCTGATCCCGGCCGAGCACCGGGCCAACCTGTGGCTGGTTTTCCTGCTTCCGGCCATTTATTTTGTGGTGGGTTACTGCTGCGTGATGGCCAGCTGCTGGTTCTATAACTACATGTACTGGCGCGTTGGTGGCATCGAGTATGAAGTGGAGGAGTTGCCCGCCATGGATACCAAGATCTGAGCAGGGCGGTCAGCCTGTGCTCCAGCGGGTTTTCTCCGGCCTGAATGCCTGAGATTTCCCCGTTCTTCTCCCGGGCCTGTGTGTCACCTGATCAGGGTGAAACACGGGCCCGAGCGTTTCCGGGGGAAGAAAAATCTCCGGGCTGCTCTGGCCGGGTTTTGCCGTGGACCAGGCTGCTCAGGGCTGCTGGCGATCTGTGGTGATCAGATTGCCGCACCATTCATAAAGCGTCTGGGCTGCCGGATCGCAGCTGCAGCAGGGCCGCTCGCAGCTGGAGCCCGCCGGCAGGCGGCGGACCCGGCCCTTGCGCTCCAGCAGGGCCAGCATGCCTTCCACGGCCTCTGGCGTGCTGTTTACCGCGCGGGCCAGCTCGGTGAGGCTGGCACGCCGGTGCTGGGCCAGGTATTCCGTCAGGGTTGTGAGCATGTCCGGTAGTCTCCTTCAGGCCAGACTCTGCTGTTCCTGACGCCGGCCGTTAAGCCAGAGCAGGGCATAGGCCAGCAGGAAGCCGCCGCCCATCAGGCTGGTCCAGAACATTGAGCCCTGCGGATGTTTTCCCCAGGTGGCTATCTGGTAATAGAGCGTGGACAGGCAGTAGGCCAACCCGGTGGTCCAGAGCGCTACAAATGCGCTCCAGCGGGCTCCGGCTTCCTGGAAGATGGCGGCGGTGGCTGCGGTGCAGGGGAAATACAGCAGGATAAACAGCAGATAGGCAAAAGCGCCGGCCGGCCCGTCAAAATGGCTGGCCATGCTGCCAAAGGTTCCGCTGGAAACCTCGCCGTCCAGTGCGTCCTGGTCACTGTCACCCAGTCCCAGCGGGTCAGCCCAGTGGCCCAGCGCATCTCCCAGGTTGGCCGGGATGGTGGCCAGTGCTTCCAGCAGGGCCTCTTTCAGGTTGAAGCTGGCCTTGTCTTCTTCAGGCTCACTGGCATCGGCCATGGCACTGTAGGTGGCGTTCAGAGTGCCCACCACCACTTCCTTGGCCAGAACCCCGGTAAAGATCCCTACCGTCGCCGGCCAGTTCTCGGCATTCAGCCCCAGGGGCGAGAACACGGGGGCCAGAGTGCGGCCGGTGGCCGCCAGAATGGATTTTTCGGTGTTTTCATGGCCAAAGGAGCCATCGGTGCCGATAGAACCCAGCACATTGAGAACCAGCACCATGGGTACGATGACCGCGCCAGCCCGGAATACGAAGCCGCGCAGCCGCGACCAGGTATGCAGGAGCATGGCCTTCAGGGTGGGCATGTGATAAAGCGGCAGCTCCATGATGAAGGGTGTGGAGTCCCCCTTGAGCAGGGTGTGTTTCAGTACCAGTCCGGTGAGGACGGCCACCAGGATGCCGGTCAGGTACAGGACAAAGATGATGTTCTGTCCATTTGCCGGGAAGAAGGCGGCCACGAACAGGACATAGACCGGCAGCCGTGCACCGCAGGACATAAAGGGGGCCATGGCGGTCACCATCAGTCGGTCGCGGCGGTGTTCCAGGGTCCGGGTAGCCATGATGGCCGGGACGTTGCAGCCAAAACCGACAATCAGCGGCACAAAGGATTTGCCGGGCAGGCCGATGCTGCGCATGAAGCGGTCCATGACAAAGGCCGCCCGGGCCATATAGCCGGAGTCCTCAAGGAAGGAGAGGAACAGGTAGAGGAAGCCGATTACCGGCACAAAGGTCAGGACAACCTGGATACCACCTCCCACCCCGCTGGACAGCAGGACGGTCAGCCATTCCGGACAGCCGATACCTGACAGCCAGTGGCTCATGCCATCCACCAGCAGGGCGCCAGCCGCCAGGTCAAAGAAGTCGATGAAGGAGCCGCCGATGTTGATGGTGAACATGAACATCAGGTACATCATCAGGAAGAAAATCGGAATGCCCAGAACACGGTTCAGGACAATCCGGTCCAGCCAGGCGGTGATGTCGCTGGACAGGCTGCTGCCCCGGGTAATCGCTTCGCTGGTGATCTGGTGGGCGCTGTTGTAGCGGGCTTCAGCCAGCATGATATCCAGATCGTCGCCTACCCGGCTTTTCAGCTGTCCGGCCAGCTCCCGGGCCTCTGGCGAAGCCAGCTGTCCGGCCAGATCGTCATCTTCCAGCAGGCGCAGGGCCAGCCAGCGGGAGGACAGGCCGTGATCCTGGGGCAGCAGGGGGGCCAGTGTACTGATGGCTGTTTCCAGAACATCCGGATAGTGGATCTGCAGGCCGGGCCGTACCGGGTGGTCCAGGGCCTGCTGGATGGCCTCACGCAATCCTTCCAGTCCGCGATTTTCCGAGGCCACCATGGGGACCACCGGGCAGCCCAGCCAGGCAGCGATCTGGCTGGCATCGACGCTCAGTCCCTGGTTTTCGGCCACATCCACCATATTCAGTACCACCAGCAGGGGAACCCGCATTTCGCAGAGCTGGGTGGTCAGGTACAGGTTGCGCTCCAGATTGGAGGCATCCACGATGTTGACGATCAGGCTGGCGCTGTCTTCATGGACATAGTCGCGGGCCACCTTTTCATCCAGTGAGACATCCGCGTTTTCCACATCCAGCGAATACGTGCCGGGCAGGTCAACCACCTCAACCCGCCGGCCATTGAACAGGTATTCACCGCTCTTGCGTTCTACCGTCACCCCGGGCCAGTTGCCGACCCGTTGCCGGGAGCCGGTCAGGCCGTTGAACAGGGTGGTTTTGCCGCAGTTGGGATTGCCGACAAGGCCAATGATCTGCCGCTGCTCCATCAGACCCGCTCCACGCTGAGTGCTTCAGCCTCATTTTTGCGCAGGGAAAGGGCAAAACCGCGGACCCGGATCTCAATGGGGTCTCCCATCGGGGCGACCCGGGTCACACTGATTTCGACCCCCGGGGTCAGGCCCATGGACAGCAGCTTGCGCCGGTATGCGCTTTTTTCCGTAAAGCCGACAACGCGGGCCCGATCTCCTACCGACAGATCTTTCAACATTGGCTGTTCCTCTCTGGACGGGTTGCCGGGGTGGTACCGGCTGGCCTTATTGCAATAAATGCGCCCTGCAGCAAACTCATCTGTTTTTAACGGTGTTGCCGGACCGCCAGACGGGGCATGGCGGGTGCCGGCAGCAGGCTGAATATCCCGGAGCCTTTGATCTGGCTCTGGCAAGCATGAGGGATTTTCCGGGTCGCGGACGGATACGGATCATGAAACCGGCCGCTTTGCCTACCCAGCTTATTGTAAATGATTTTCATGCCGAATGTTTCATGCTTTTGCAGAAACACCCGGCAAGCGGTCAGGGCCATGAATCTGGCTGGAAAGGGCTATCGGATGTGGCTGGGCCTGCGCTGCAACACGGGCGCCTGTTTGGGGTATCAGGACGCGGTGATGCCGGCCCGGTGTCGGTCAGGCCTTCCTGCACGGGGCTGTGACACGGTGCCCCTGGTATTTCGGGTGACGGGGCGCGGGCCAGCCGCCTGCGGAAACGATATGGTCAGGGCGAGGGTATCCGCCGGGCCTGTAATGTCTGCCGGCCAGATTCTTCGCCAGTGCCGCTGGCAGGCCAGATTTGCATGCTTTATGCCCTGTGCCGGCAGGGCCGCATGCTCCTTGGCTGATACTGGCAGGCCGGGCGGGTGTCTTCAGGGGGCACTGACTTCGGTCAGGTCATCAATCCGCCAGGCAAAATCATTGTCAACCAGCAGCGGCTCATAGCGGAAGTCGCCGGGCTGCTCATCACGCCAGACCAGGATGCCATTGGCGGAATAGTCGCTGGCCTTCAGCAGGCCGCGCTGTTCCAGATCGCCCAGCAGGGTGGGGTCAATCACCGTCATGTCCTCCAGGGTCAGCCAGACGTGGACGCCTGCTGGCAGGTCCGGGTGGGCACCCTGGCTGAGGCGTTTTTTCAGGCCGGTCTTGCTTTGCTGGTATATGGGTTCGCCCCGGAAAAACAGGTTGCCGGCCGTGATGTTCAGCGCAAACGTTTTGCCAAAACCGTTCTGCTGGAAGGTTTCCCAGAAGCCCAGCAGCAGGGCATGGGGCCGGCTGCTGCGGTGTTCTGCCGGAATGCCGCGCGCATAGTCGGCGACCAGATCCTGGATCAGCCGGGCCACCTTGATATAGGTATCCCGGCGCCGGTCGCCCTGGAGCTCCAGCAGTTCGTTGCGGATGGCCTGAAAATCCGGTTCCTGTTTCCGGTAACTGTCATTGAATCTGGTAAGGAACTTCAGCGCCTCAACGTACTGGTCCAGATACTGCATTCCGCTTTCCCGCCTCTGGTAATGGATAGTCCGCTGCCCTGCCGGGGCTGGCAGCCGCTGCTCTGGAGGAGCGCCGCAATTATGCCTGAACGGGGCAACATATTTTGCAAACACGGCCTGCCAGTCTGGTGGCCTGGCAGGCTGCCAGGCGGTCCTTTTCCGTCCATGCTCTAGACTGAGGCTGTCCGGGCGGGCCGCTGGCCTGCCAGAACCCTTGTTTGGTCTCTGATTTCAGGAGCATTGCATGAAGATTGCCGTATTCAGTGCCCAGTCCTATGACAGGCATTTTTTCGATGAAGCCCTGGCGCGGGACTACGCCTCACGGGGCTTCGAACTGGTCTATCAGACCGCCTCGCTGGCGGCGGGTACCGCTTCCCTGGCCCAGGATTGCGACGTCATCTGCGTCTTTGTGAATGACCAGCTGGATGCTGCTGTCCTGCAGCAGCTGAAAGCCTGTGGCGTCCGGGCCATCCTGCTGCGCTGTGCCGGTTTCAACAACATTGACCTGAAAGAGGCCCAGCGGCTGGGCTTTTTTGTGGCCCGGGTGCCGGCCTACTCGCCGGAAGCGGTGGCTGAACACACCATTGCCCTGGTGATGACCCTGAACCGGCATATCCATCAGGCCTACAACCGGGTGCGGGAAGGCAATTTCATGCTGGATGGCCTGCTGGGCTTCAACCTGCATGGCAAAACCATCGGCCTGATTGGTACCGGGCGGATCGGCATGGCTACTGCCCGGATCTTCCGGGGCTTTGGCTGCCGCCTGCTGGGGCATGATCCGCTGGAGCAGCCGGAATTTGCTGCCATGGGCCAGTATGTGCCACTGGATACCCTGCTGGCCGAGTCGGATGTGGTCAGCCTGCACTGCCCGCTGACGGATGCTTCGCGGCACATGATCAACGCCGACACCCTGATGTGCATGAAAGATGGGGCGATGCTGGTCAATACGTCCCGGGGCGCCCTGATTGATACCTCGGCCGTGATTGGTGCCCTCAAATCGCGGCGGCTCAGGGCTCTGGCCATCGATGTGTACGAGCAGGAAAGCCAGCTGTTCTACCATGACTGCTCGGCGAACATGATTGAGGACGAGGTGTTCCTGCGCCTGACCACCTTCCCCAATGTCATCATCACGGGCCACCAGGGCTTTTTCACCATTGAGGCGATGCGCGAGATTGCCAGCGTGACGTTCCACAACCTCGACTGTTTTGCCTCGGGCCGCGACTGCGGCAATATCCTGCCCATCAAAAGCTGAGGGATGGCTACAGGCTGGCAGCGTCCGGACGGCCAGGGTATACAGGGCCTTTTGGAGACAGGACCGGGGCATGGCGCTTGATCTGCTGGATGACTCCTTTGCTGGCCGTTCACTGATCGAGGCCAGTGCCGGTACCGGCAAGACCTGGACACTGACGGCACTCTATGCCCGGCTGCTGCTGGAGCGCCAGCTGACGGTCGGGCAGATTCTGGTGGTGACCTACACCACGGCCGCCACCGCCGAGCTGCGGGAGCGGATCCGCGCCCGGCTGGCAGCCCTGCTGGCGGTTTACCAGGGCCAGCCGTCAGACGACGCTTTCCTTGCCGGCCTGCAGGCCCGCTTTTCTGATGAGGCCTCTCACCGCCGGGTGCTGCTGGCTGTGCACGGCTTTGATGAAGCGGCCATCTTCACCATCCATGGTTTTTG
>DIDB01000085.1 GCA_002417905.1 Pseudomonadaceae bacterium UBA5811 | reverse complement strand
GGCCGGCAAGGTCTTGCCGGTTCCGGGCGGACCCACCAGCAGAATGCCCTTGGGCATCCGGCCACCGAGACGCCCGTAACCTTTGGGATCCTTCAGGAAATTCACAATTTCCTTCAGTTCATCCTTGGCTTCATCAACGCCAGCCACATCATCAAAGGTCACTTTCATGTCCGTTTCGACGTAAACCCGGGCCTTGCTTTTGCCGATCTGCATCATGCCACCGCCAAGCCCGCTGCCCATGCGTTTCAGCAGAAACAGCCAGAGCCCGAAAAACACCGCACTGGGAACAATCCAGGACAGCAGGTCTGACAGCCAAGTACTCTCAATCCTCCCCGCATAACGGACTGGAAACTGCGACAGGTGCGCAGCCAGATCCGGCTCCACCCGGGTTGTCACAAAGTGGCTCTGCCCTCCCTGAAGCGGCTGCCGGAGCTCCCCCTCTATCTGGTGATCCGAAATTTCCAGGCTGGAAATCTGCCCATCTTTCAGAGACTGCTCAAATTCGCTGTAGGGGATTCGTGCCACCTGCTGCTGGGTATCCAGCAGATTCTGGATCAGGATAAACCCCAGAATGGCCACAAACCAGTAACTGACATGGAACTGAGCCTGCTGCTTCACGATACCCCCCGTTTCAGTTGATGATTACCGGACTCCGCGTTGCAACACCGTTATGGAGCCGAAACCGAAGTCTGCAACAGACGGGGCCATCCGTCGAGGAACCGGATTATCAATAGCATGGCTACAGTGCCCTGAAACAGAAAACCCCGGCCATGCCGGGGTTTCTGAAAGCGGGATCCTGCCAGTAATTACTGCTGGACGGCCTGGGCCTCAACTTCAGCTTCAACACGACGGTTCAGCTGACGACCCTGCTCGGTTGCGTTATCGGCAATCGGCCGGGTTTCACCATACCCGACAGCACCCACCCGGTTCGGGGCAATGCCATAGTCATCAACCAGCACGGTACGGACAGCCTTGGCCCGACGATCAGACAGGCGCTGGTTGTACTGCTCGGTACCCACAGAGTCAGTGTGACCTTCAACCACTGTAGTGGTCTGCGGATACTGCTTCATGAAATCGGCCAGATTTTTGATCTCGGAATAGCTTTCAGGGCGCACGGCTGATTTGTCAAAGTCAAATTTGACATCCAGCTCCACGCGAACAACGGCTGGTACAGCCGCTGGTTCCGGCTCGGCAGCAGCAACAGGCATCGGTTCAACCGGTTCGGCCGCAGCCTTGCGGATGGTACCGCCAAAATTCAGGCCCACACCCGCAATCGCCTGCCATTCGGTGTAGCCATCATCAATGTTGTACATGCCCTCAACCCCGGCCCGGGTGAACAGCATGTCCGTGATATACCATTTGACGCCAGTGCCAACGTTCCAGTAAGTACTCTGGTCACGCCCCCGCTTGTAGGCCTGGCCAATTGACTGGTAGGCCATACCCGTGGAGACATAAGGACGAACACCATACCAGCCGGTTCCAGCCAGGGCAGAACCCGGAGCACCAAAGTGGTAGGTGGCATCTACGGCGTAGTATTCACCCTTGATGTTCCTGCGCCCCGGACCATTATAGTCGGTGTGCCCTTTGGCCTTGTCCGCCCGGAAAGCATGGTACTCACCGTAAAAAACGCCCAGGGAGACGTCATCAGTCAGAAAATAGCTGATACCCCCACCGAACAGGTTGCCCTGGTTGGAAATATCGCGAGAGTGCTGGGTCTGGTAGCTCCTGTATTGTCCTTCCAGTTCAACAGCTCCCTTGCCCTGAGCCATCACACCGAAGGAAGAAACAGCAACCATGGAACCAATCACGGCACCCAAGGTGTTCTTCAGTTTCATTCTTAAATCCCCATTTAACCCTAAAAGCTAATCCCGGATGCCACCCGGCACCGGATATTACAGAACCTCTGGACAACCAGAATCTGGACTGGTGCCCAAATTTCCGGTAACGACTTTAAATTCTATCATGGGCATACTGGCAATAATTCTGGGCGCATCATGCCGACCTGTCCATTTTCCAGCGTGAAAAATGACACTCCCATCACGCCAGGCACAAACCAGTTCCCGCAGAGAAAACAGTTATTTTCTGAAAATTACAAAATCAAACCCAGCGTAACCGCCTGAATACCAGCCACTGAAAAAATGCAACCAGTGCAATCAGCAGGCAAGCAATCAGAAAGCCCTCTGGATTATCCGCGCCCGGCACACCACCGACATTGATGCCAAGCAGTCCTGTAATAAAACTGACCGGAAGAAAAAAGCCGGTCACCAGCGTTAGCAGATACATGGTCCGGCCTGTCTGCTCATTCAGACGGCGCTGCTCGGTTTCCAGAATCAGCATGACCCGCTCCCGGACCAGGTCCAGCTCTTCCAGATAATGGACCAGCTGATTGCCCAGCTCATTCCAGTAGCCGGGATCATCACCCATAAACCAGCTGACCCGGCTTTTGGCCAGCTGGAGACAGACATCCCGCTGGGGGGCCAGAAAGCGCCGCAGGGCTGCCGAGCGGCGACGCAGGTCCAGCATGGCATCATGATCCGGCTGATAGTCATCGACCGAATCAATCCGCTCCTCTTCATCATCCACCCGTTCGGAAAGCCGGGTGATCAAACCCGCAATACGCTCCAGCAGGGCATCTGCCAGATGCAGCAGGATTTCCGAAGCGTTTTTCGGACCCAGCCCTTCCAGCAACTGGTGAGCGACCTCATCCGCTGCCCGCATGGGGCGCATCCGCAGGGAAATAACCCGCCGGGCATCGGCATAAATGCGGAGTGAAATCATATCCTCCGGCTCAGCACCTGGATTCCGGTTCACCCCGCGCAGAAAAAGCAGCAGCTCACCGTCAGGCACCAGCAATACCCGTGGCCGGGTGTTTTCCTCCAGCAGGACATCACAGTCAAAAGCACTGATCCAGCCAGACTGGCGGAGCCAGCTCACCACCCGGGAACTGCTGCGATCCAGATGCACCCAGAGCGTTTCATCAGGACCCGGCTCAAAGTCCTGCAGTGCAGCCCAGGAAATCTGCCGGGCCCGACCCGCTCCATCCAGAACCAGTGCCCAGATCAGCCCCTGACAGTCCACATGTTCTGGCATGACAGCTCCTCCATGGACACCCGCGGGATTACCCGGGCATTTTTAGCGGCTGATCCGAAACAATAATGCCGTTGTTATCTGCATAGAGGTAATCACCAGGCCGGAAAGTCACACCACAGAACGTAACTTCAACATTGATATCACCGACGCCACGCTTATCGGTTTTCATCGGATGGCTGGCCAGTGCCTGCACACCAAGATCAGTCTGGGCAATCACATCCACATCGCGGATACAGCCATAAACTACGATGCCCTCCCAGCCATTGCGGGCCGCTTTCTCTGCCAGCATGTCACCCAGCAGGGCCCTGCGCAGCGAGCCGCCACCATCCACAACCAGTACCTTGCCAGTACCGTTTTCCTCCACCTGCTCCTTGACCCGGGAGTTATCTTCAAAACATTTGATGGTCACCATTTCACCACCAAAAGAATCCCGCCCACCAAAATTACTGAATACCGGATCAACAACCAGTACATCCGGATAGGCATCACACAGATCAGGCGTTATATATTGCATATCAATATTCCACGGCATTTATGTACGAAAATCACCCGAATGACTACAGACTGACGCCCTGACCGGCTTCGGGCTGGCCCCGTCTGTACCATCTAGTTCGATGGATGCCCGGCCAGCAGCTCAAGACAGCCCGTGGTGAAGCACGGGGCACTCATAGCTACACACCCGACCAGGGCCATACTACTAGACCAAAGTACCTGCACTTTTGCCGTCCTGCCTCAAAAAATCGGCTGATAGGCAGTGTATTTTGTATAATCACTACATTTAAATCATCACGGGTTATCCGTCATGTCAGCCATCAGCCCAGAATGTTCCCTCCGGAGTCACTGAGATGACTGGCGGCTGCCGTCAGGCCTGTGCATGATTCAAAGTCGTGCAACCCGCACTCATGCAGATGATATAGAAAGGAGTTAAGCAAGAATGTCGACCCCGAAGATCATATACACGCTCACGGATGAAGCTCCTGCCCTGGCCACCTATTCCCTGCTCCCGATCATCGAAGCCTTTACCCAGTCCTCCGGCGTCACTTTCGAAACACGCGACATTTCCCTCGCCGGCCGGATGATCGCCACCTTCCCGGAAGGTCTGACCGAAGCCCAGAAAATCTCCGATCACCTGGCTGAACTGGGCCAGCTGGCCACCCAGCCTGAAGCCAACATCATCAAGTTGCCCAACATCAGTGCTTCGGTTCCCCAGCTCAAGGCAGCCATCAAAGAGCTGCAGGGCCAAGGTTACAAACTGCCCGAGTATCCGGACGAGCCCCAGACTGATGAAGAAAAATCCATCAAGGCCCGTTACGACAAAATCAAGGGCAGCGCCGTAAACCCGGTCCTGCGGGAGGGCAACTCGGACCGCCGTGCGCCGCTGTCGGTCAAGAACTACGCCCGCAAACACCCCCACAAAATGGGCCCATGGACAGCCAGCTCCAAAACCCATGTTGCCCATATGACCAGCGGCGACTTTTATGGCACTGAAAAATCTGCACTGCTTGCCAAAGCCGGTAGTGTCAAGATTACCCTGAAAGGCAAAGATGGCAGCGCCACGGTCCTGAAAGAAAAAACCCCTGTTCTGGAAGGCGAGATCATCGACTCGTCCGTCATGAGCAAAAAAGCCCTGGCCAGCTTTATCGACACGCAGATCGCGGATGCCAAGGCCCAGGGTGTACTGTTCTCCGTACACCTGAAAGCCACCATGATGAAAGTTTCCGATCCCATCATGTTTGGTGTGGTAGTCAACGAGTTCTACAAGGACGTGCTGGAAAAACACGCCGCCACCCTGAAAGAAATCGGTTTTAACCCTAACAACGGTATTGGCGATCTGTACGCCCGCATGGCCAGTCTTCCGGAAGCCAAACAGGCTGAAATCAAGGCCGATATCGAAGCTGAATACGCCAAGCGCCCCGCTCTGGCCATGGTGAACTCCGACAAGGGCATCACCAACCTGCATGTTCCCAGCGATGTGATTGTGGATGCTTCCATGCCAGCCATGATCCGTGATTCCGGCGGCATGTGGAATGCCGAAGGCAAACTGCAGGACACCAAGGCCATCATCCCTGACCGCTGCTATGCGGGCGTTTATCAGACCGTCATCGAAGACTGCAAAAAACACGGGGCTTTCGACCCGGTTACCATGGGCAGCGTACCGAACGTTGGCCTGATGGCCCAGAAAGCCGAAGAGTACGGCTCCCACGACAAGACCTTCCAGATTCCGGTGGATGGCGTGGTCGAAGTCACCGATGAAAGCGGTGCAGTGCTGCTGGAAAATCCGGTGGAAGCCGGTGACATCTGGCGCATGTGCCAGGCCAAGGATGCCCCGATCCGCGACTGGGTCAAGCTGGCGGTCAGCCGGGCCCGTGCCACGGGTGTTCCGGCCGTGTTCTGGCTGGACGAAAACCGCGCCCATGACATGCAGGTGGCCGAGAAGGTCAAAACTTACCTGAAAGAGCATGACACCACCGGTCTGACCATCGAGATCATGTCTCCGGTTGAAGCCACCCAGTACTCACTGGACCGCATCCGCAAGGGGGAGGACACCATTTCCGTAACCGGCAACGTACTGCGCGACTACCTGACTGACCTGTTCCCGATCATGGAACTGGGCACCAGTGCCAAAATGCTGTCCATCGTTCCCCTGCTCGGTGGCGGCGGCCTGTTCGAAACCGGAGCTGGCGGTTCTGCACCCAAGCATGTCCAGCAGTTCCTGGAAGAGAACCACCTGCGCTGGGATTCGCTGGGCGAATTCCTGGCACTGGCTGCATCCCTGGAGCACTTTGGCAACACCTACAACAATGCCAAGGCACTGGTTCTGGCCAAAACCCTGGATGCTGCAAACGGCAAGTTCCTGGACAGCAACAAGTCACCATCCCGCAAGGCGGGCGAGCTGGACAACCGGGGCAGCCACTTCTATCTGGCCATGTACTGGGCAGAAGCCCTGGCTGCCCAGAGCGATGACAAGGACCTGCAGGCCCAGTTTGCCCCGCTGGCCAAAACCCTGGCCGACAACGAAGCCAAAATCGTTGCCGAACTGAACAGTGTTCAGGGCAAACCGGTAGATATCCATGGCTACTACCATCCGGATACCAGCCTGACCAGCGCAGCCATGCGGCCCAGCGCTACACTGAACGCGGCACTGGCTACACTTAGGCACTACCCGCCAGACTCCGTTCTGCAGCAGAACCCCCGGCCCCGTCCGGGGGTTCTGCTTTTCCGGCATCCGGAACCAGCCACAGCCAGGGATCGCGTATAATGCCCGCATCCGGGTACTGGAAGCTCTTTTCATGAACTGGCATGCGCACGTAACCGTCGCGACGGTGGTTGAACAGCAGGGGCGCTTCCTGCTGGTAGAAGAACAGCAGGGGGATACCCTGGTGCTGAACCAGCCTGCCGGCCACCTCGAACCCGGCGAAAGCCTGACAGAAGCAGCCTGCCGGGAAACCCTTGAAGAAACCGGCTGGCAGGTTGCCCTGCAGGGTGTCGTGGGCGTGGGCCTTTACACTTCACCCCGTAATGGCGTGACTTACTGCCGGACCACTTTCTTTGCCCGGCCAATCAGCCATGCCCCGGACAGACCGCTGGATACAGGCATTACCCGGGCACTCTGGCTGACACCTGACGAGATCCAGGCTGCCGCCGCCCGGC
>DIDB01000165.1 GCA_002417905.1 Pseudomonadaceae bacterium UBA5811 | reverse complement strand
TCAGGCCGGGCCCGGCCCGGCAGCCGCCGGGTCATGCACTCCATCCGCCCGAGGCGTCCCGCCACCGGAATAAAGGTGGCGGGGGACTGTAGGCCCCGGACCGGATGGATCCAGCGGGCCAGAATCTCGAAGCCGGTGACCTGCCGCTCCGGCAAACGGACCACTGGCTGATAAAAAGGCACGATCTGTCCCTCTACCACCGCCAGGCGCACCTCAGCCTCAAAACGGGCCAGGGCCTGTTTCTGCTCATCAAAGGAATGCTCATAGAAATAAAACACCGAACGACTGGCATTTTTACCCCGTCGCATTGCGCTGTCTGCCCGCTGCAGCAGCAGGCTGGCCTCCCGGCCATCCAGGGGAGCCATGGCCAGCCCCAGGGTCGCGGTCACCACCAGCTGGCCATCCAGACTCTGCAGGGGGCGGGCCATACTGGCCAGCAGCCGGGTGGCCAGCTCATACAGCTGCTCCCGGGAGCGGTGCCCCCGGATGGCAAACGCAAACTCGTCACCGCCAACCCGGGCTACCAGAACGTCATTGCCCGAAATGCCCTGCTCCAGCCGGAGCGCCTGCTCACAGAGCACGCTATCCCCCACGGCATGGCCATGGCCATCGTTCACCTGCCGGAACAGATCAAGATCCAACAACCCTACGGTTACCTCAATCCCGGCCGTAGACAGCCAGCCGGACAGCTGCTCCATAAACACCCGCCGGCTCAGCAGCCCGGTCAGGCTGTCATGACGGGCCAACGTATCCGTCTGGGCCCGGGCCGTCAGCATGGCCCGGTAATATGCCTGCAGCTCATCAAGCTGGCGATACAGCAGGACGCCGGGCAGCAGCAGGGACAGTGCAGAAAAAACCATCAGGGTGATCACCAGTGGCCAGTGCCCTCCGGCCGGGACAGGTGGCAGCCAGCCATCCCAGAAGCGGCCACGGAACACCCAGCAGACAGCCAGCAATCCCGTCAGCAGAAACGAGCAGACCAACAAACCGGACAGGCGCGAACGCGCCTTCTGAAAAGGCTTAAGCATGCTGTTACTCCCACCTGGCCACGGACCAGACCGCGCGGACAGTAAAACGCCGTTATTAATATGACTTATTTGTTGAACTATGCGTTTACTCTGGGACAATCAGCAACCCGATTCTTTGCCTACAGTCATCTTTTCCAGCATCGACCACCCACCCGCCAGCCTGCCCGTATAGTCATACCATAAGCAGGCCGACGGACGGGCAGGATGGCCAGGTGAATCCTGCTCAGAAATGATCGCAGTTCAGGTGATCAAAGTTCACCGGCTCGCCCGGATGCAGATCCAGTCTGGCGCGGATATCCTCAAACATCGCGTCATACTCCTCATGGTGCTGCAGGATCAGGCTGTGCTCGACCGGCACGCCGTGCCGGGCTGCCACATGACTGACCACACTGGCAAAATTGAACGCCATGTCCCGGTGCAGCTCGAAGGCTTCCTGAAAAGGCTTGCCGTCTATTTCTCCACTCATATTGAAGTGCAGCATTTTGCCTTCCGCAGGATCGTCCCTGACCTCATAAGTCAGGTCAACATACCCCTGGGGATGACCATGGCTTTCGGGCAGGATGCGGCTCAGGTGACCTGGCTTGAACATGCAGCCAAACTCCTTGATACAGGTGGTTGGGATAACCCCGGGCAGAACACGGAGCGTGCTGCCGCAGCCGGAATTACATCGAGGTCTTTCCAGTGTAGTCAGGGTTTTCCGGTCCATGCCCGGCCCGCTCCTGAACCAGCACCCAGGGTGCCACCACCACAGCCCACAATGACGGATCAGCCTCATGCCAGCAACGGGCCTGACTGGCCTCCAGCCGGCACAGACCGGCACTCTCCAGCCAGCCGGAAACCCGGGACGGGTCATTACCCGCCATGGCTGCGGCCACTTCGACCAGATCCAGCCCTGCGGCAACCTGCAGCAGATTGCCTTTGGCAAAAAAAGGCGCCAGCTCTGCCCAGCGAATGGCCGCTGTTTCACCCAGCAGCTTCAGATAAAGGGCATCGGGTTCCCCGGATAACATGGATACTCCTCATGGACCGGCCAGCAGCCAGTGCCAACGGTTTCAGGCTCTGGGCAGCGTCACGCCGCGCTGGCCCTGATATTTGCCACCCCGGTCACGGTAGGAAACCTCACAGGCTTCATCTGATGCCAGAAACAACATCTGGGCCACACCTTCATTGGCATAGATCTTGGCCGGCAGGGTCGTGGTATTGGAAAACTCCAGGGTCACATGCCCTTCCCACTCCGGCTCCAGCGGGGTGACGTTAACGATGATGCCACAACGGGCATAAGTGCTTTTGCCCAGGCAGATGGTCAGCACATTGCGCGGAATGCGGAAATACTCAACCGTCCGGGCCAGGGCGAAGGAGTTGGGCGGAATGATGCAGACATCCCCGCGAATATCGACAAAACTGCGCTCATCAAAATGCTTGGGGTCAACCGTGGCCGAATGAATATTGGTAAACACCTTGAATTCATCAGCACAGCGCACATCATAGCCATAGCTGGAAACGCCATAGGAAATCAGCCGTTGCCCCTCCTCACCCCGGATCTGGCGCTCCACAAAGGGCTCGATCATCCCCTGCTCCAGGGCCATCTGCCGGATCCACCGGTCGGATTTGATACTCATGCTAAACACAGGCCTGTCGGTCAGAATGCTGCTGATTCTATAGAAATTTTGCGGCGCGCATCACTCCTCGCTGATTTCGATGGATGGCACGGCCGGAGCCTGTCCCTGCAGCCGGGCCAGCCGGCCGCCCACATTCAAGGCCAGCTGGCGATACAGGGCGCTGACCGGCCCGCCGGGATCAGCCTGCACAACCGGAACCCCGGCATCCGACTGCTGGCGGATACTCATGGCCAGTGGCAGGGCTGCCAGCACCTCAACGCCATAAAATGCTGCCAGCTTCCCGCCGCCCCCCTCACCAAACAGATGCTCTACCTGACCACAGTTGGAGCAGACATGCACGGCCATGTTCTCCACCACGCCCAGCACCGGAATATTGACCCGGGCAAACATCTCGATGCCCTTGCGGGCATCCAGCAGGGCAAGGTCCTGGGGTGTTGTCACGATCAGGCTGCCAGCTACCGGAACCTTTTGCGCCAGGGTCAGCTGGATATCACCGGTTCCGGGCGGCATATCAACAATCAGATAATCCAGATCCTGCCAGGCCGTCTGGGTAATCAGCTGCAGCAGGGCCCCCGAGGCCATCGGACCACGCCAGACCATGGGCGTCTGCTCATCCGTCAGGAACGCCATGGACATCAGCTGCAGCCCATGGGCCTGCACCGGCTGCAGCATTTGCCCCACAACCTCCGGACGGGTTCCTTCGGGAACCCCACAAAGCAGGCCCAGGCTGGGACCGTAAATATCCGCATCCAGCAGCCCGACCATGGCACCCTCCATGGCCATGGCCAGCGCCAGGTTGACTGCCGTGGTCGACTTGCCCACCCCGCCCTTGCCCGAAGCCACGGCAATCACATTCCGGACCCCCTGCAGGGCAGTGATCTGGGCCGGGACCGGATAAGCCGCTACCTGCCAGCTGACCTCAACCCGGGCCTGCCTTACCCCAGGCAGCCGTTCCAGACGCTCCTGCAGCAACCGGGCCCAGCCCGGCCCGAACTGCCCGGCCGGATAAGGCAATACCAGCTGCAGCTGTACCTGCCCCTCCTGCACCTGCAGCTCACGCAGGCAGCCAGCCTGCAGCGGATCCTGCTGCAGATGGGGATCAATGGATTCTCTGAGCGCGGCTTCCACCGCCTCGCGGCTTATCGTCGTCAAAATACAACTCCCGGATTCAAAACAGCCATCACCCGACCCTGCTGGCTCAACCCAGCAGGGTTTTGAACAGCAGACAGAGACTGACCCCCAGGCACAGCCAGGCAAAACAGGTCTGGATCAGCTGGTCTGAAAAACGTGTCACCACCAGCCGGCCACCCACCATGCCCAGCATGGTGGCCACAATAAACATCAGCCCGGTCCCGGAAACCTCGATACCGTGGTAAATCGCCTGGGCCACGGTACCCAGGGAAATCAGGGTGACCACCATCAGCGAAGTGGCGACCACGCCCTGCATCCGGACATCCGTAAAACGGTGAAATGCGGGCACAATCAGAAAACCGCCCCCGACTCCCAGCAGGCCGGTCAGAAAACCGGACAGGCTGCCAATCCCCGCCAGGGTAAAAGCACAGCGCAGATTCCAGCGCAGCTGGCCCGTCAACGGGTCCAGCATGCAGTTTTTATCCAGTACCTCCCCGGATGCCCCGGCATCAGGAGGACTGCCATGGCGTACCCGGCGCATCATCCGCACCGCCACCCCGATCATCACTAGGGTAAACAGCAGCATCAGCACCCGGTTGGGCAGGCGATGGGACAGATACAGCCCGAATGGTGAAACCAGCAGACCCACACCCACCATCAGCAGGGCAGCCCGGTAGCGCACCAGCCGCCGCCGCAGGCCATCCAGAGTCCCCAGTGCCGCCGAAATGCCCACCGCCAGCAGGGCCACCGGTGCCGCCATGGGAAAACTCCAGCCCAGCCCAACGGTCAGCGCCGGCATGGCCAGGATACCGCCACCGGCACCGGTCAGCCCCAGCAGCAGACCAATCCCCAATCCAAACAGCGTGGCCAGTACCATGGCAGCGCCCCCTTGTTCTCCGCTTATGAACAGCCCGCCAGCCACTCACGGCCTTTGAGCATGACATGCCAGTACAGCCAGGGCATAAACGAGCGTTTCAGCCACCAGGCGGCCCGGTTGGCCGTACAGGGATCAACCGGGAATGTGGGCAGCAGGGTACCGCCATAGCCAAACTCCGCGAGAAGGACCCGGCCCCTTTCCACGGTCAGCGGACAGCCTCCATAGCCGTTATAACAGCCGGGAAACTCCCGGCCAGCCCGCATCGCCAGCAGGTTTTCGGCCACCACTACAATCTGCTTGCGGGCGGCCGCAGCCGTCTTGCCATTACTCGTGCCGCAGACATCACCCAGGCTGAAAATATCCGGATAACGCGGATGCTGCAGGGTATGCGGGTCCGCATCACACCAGCCGGCCTCATTGGCCAGCGGACTGCTGCGGATCACCCCGGGAGCCTGCTGGGGCGGCACCACGTGCAGCATGTCAAAGGTTTTTTCCTGATAACCGGACTGGCCATCCGCACCCGTGACCTCAAAACGGGCCACCCGGCCCGGTCCATCCACAGCCACCAGCCGGGACTGGAAAGCCAGCTGGATACGGTACTTTTCAACGTACTCCATCAGTGCTGGAACAAAATCCGGCACGCCAAACAGGACCGGCGCCGCCAGATCAAATTCCACCTCAATGTTGTCCAGCACCCCACTGTGCAACCAGTAATCACTGGACAGGTACATGGCTTTTTGCGGCGCACCGGCGCATTTGATCGGCATCGGCGGCTGGGTAAAAATGGCCCGGCCCTGACGCAGGTTACGGGTCAGCTCCCAGGTGTAGGGCGCCAGCTCGTAGGCATAGTTGGAGGTCACGCCATTCTGGCCCAGGGTAGCTTCCAGCCCCTCGATCTGGTCCCAGCACAGCTGCAGTCCGGGACAGACGATCAGCTGCTGGTAAGCCAGGGTCTGTCCGTTATCTAGCACCAGCTGTTTCTGGCCGGGCTGCAGTGCGCTGACGGCCGCCTGAATCCAGCGGGCCCGTGCCGGAATCACCTCCCGCATCGGCCGCACCGTACGGCGCGCATCAAAAATGCCCCCGCCCACCAGGGTCCAGCCCGGCTGGTAATAATGCCAGTCCGAAGGCTCGACAATCACAATCTCCAGGCTGGGATAACGGCGCAGCAGGCTGGCGGTCACGCCAATTCCCGCTGCCCCGCCGCCCATGACCACAACTTCGGCATGCATACCCCTAGACTCCCGGCTGGCGCGTCAGATCATAAAGGATGGCCGACCGGTTTCCAGTCCGGCAGAAAGCCAGTACCGGTGCGGGCAACTCATCCAGCAGAGCCTTCATCTGCCGGACATGGTCCGGAGTAATGGCATTGGCCACCACCGGCAGGTAGGCAAAACGCAACCCCAGTGCCCCGGCCTCCCGGGCCAGCGTTTCGCTGGTGGGCTGTTCGGCACCACCCTCGTGATCCGGCCGGTTACAGATCACGCTGCGAAAGCCCAGACGGGCAACCTCGGCAAGATCTTCCGGACTCAGCTGGCCGCAGATGGCAAAGTTTTCGTTGTGCTGCTTGATTGACTGATCCATCGGACACTCCAGTAGTTTAGTTGGGGTAACAGACATACTTCAGGGGACGGCCGGGACTACCTTATCACCAGCGCCGGACCGGCAGGCACCGCCAGAAACCCGTCAGCGGCTGCGGACGACCTGACCACAATACAGGCTGGACAGGGTCTGCATCAGCATCACCACCTCACCGCTGGCCAGCGCATAGTAAACATACTTGCGTTCCCGCGGGGTACTGACCAGCCCCTCCTCCCGCAACACACCCAGCTGCTGGGACAGGGTCGGCTGATGAAGGCCGGTCAGGGCCTCCAG
>DIDB01000179.1 GCA_002417905.1 Pseudomonadaceae bacterium UBA5811 | reverse complement strand
CCCCGGAAAATCGCCGAGCAGGGCATGGGCAGCACCGGGCAGCAGTTACCACCGACCCGTCCCGGGGACGGACCCACCGTCGGACCAGCGACGGCCCGCTGCAGGGCCAGCAGGGTTGCCTGCAGGATATGCGGCCGGGCGATTTCCTCCACCCCGGCCCGGCCAAGACTCCAGGCCAGTGCTTTCGGGCAGATTTCATCAAACAGCCGGTTGCGCCGGGCTTCGGTGAGTTTTTTTGAATCATTCAGCCCGGCAATCGGCCGGGCCGGATCAAGAATGACCGCAGCCGTAACTACCGGACCGCACAGCGGTCCCCGGCCTACTTCATCGACGCCAGCCACCAATGTTTCTACCAGGGAGAAATCCAGACCTAACTGCATGATATGTTCTGCCTGGCAACATCCAGCACGGCCTCTGCCGCCCGGACCGCTGCCTGATGCTGCAACAGTGCCCGCAGGGGCGCAAAATACCGGGTCTGGCTGTCCGGATCATCCAGCAGTGGCAGCAGGGCCTGCGCCATGGCTTCCGGCCGGGCGGCCTCCTGGATCAGCTCGGGCACCACGGGCTGCCCGGCCAGCAGGTTGGGCAGGGAAAAACTGGAAACCCTGATCAGCCGCCGGGCCAGCCAGGCGGACAGCGGAGCAACCCGGTACGCCACCACCATCGGCCGCTGGTAAAGCATCGCCTCCAGGGTCGCGGTCCCCGAAGCGACCAGCACGGCATCACAGGCCGCCAGCGCCTGATGGGACTGGCCATCCAGCAGGGTCAGCGGCAGCCGCTCATACCCGGCCAGCAGAGCCTCCAGCTGCCGGCGGCGGGCCGCACTGGCGCAGGGCAGAACAAAACGCAGACCGGTCCGCTGTTTCTGCAGCAGAGCAGCCGTCTCCAGAAACAATGGCGCCAGCCGCGAAATCTCACTGCCCCGGCTGCCCGGCAGCAAAGCAACCAGCGATGCATCCGCGGGCAGCCCCAGTTGCTGCCGGACAGCGACCCGGTCAACCCGGGCGGGAATCTCATCCGCCAGCGGATGGCCAACAAAGCTGACAGGCACCTGGTGTTTCCGGTAAAAATCCGCCTCAAAGGGTAACAGGGCCAGCACCCGGTCGCAGGCCTGACGGATCCGCAATACCCGCTTCTGCCGCCACGCCCAGACCGAAGGGCTGACATAGTGCACGGTACGGATGCCCTGCCGCCTCAGGGCCAGCTCCAGCCGCAGATTGAAATCTGGTGCATCAATGCCCACCAGCACATCCGGCCGGGCAGCGGCCAGCTGCCTGACCAGCCGGTGATAACGGAACAGCAGCTCGGGCAGACGGCCCAGCACTTCAACCAGCCCCATCACTGATAGCCGCTCCATGGGGAACAGGGATTGCAAACCTTCAGCCTGCATCCGTGGCCCACCCACCCCGATAAACGCCACAGCTGCACAACGGCTTTTCAGCTCACGCATCAGGCTGGCGCCCAGAAGGTCACCGGAAGCTTCTCCGGCCACCAAGGCAATCCTGAGTGTTGGGGATGCAGTCATGGAAGAATTCCCTGTCCGGCTGCAAAAGCCGGAAATACGGAGAGCGCCCGCCATTCTGGATGACGTCAGGAGCACAGGCCTGCTTTTCCTGCCAGCTGATTGGCCGGGCTGACAGGTATTCTGATTATTCTGGGGTCAGACCCGGATTACAGCTTGCGTTCGGCGCAAATGATTTCCGCCGAGGCGACCGGCTTGCCATCCACCGTCGCCTGGCAGTCAAACTTCCAGATAGTCCGCTTGGCACTGACCACCCGGGCATCCAGCATCAGCTGGTCACCGGGCAGAACCGGCTGACGGATCCGGACCTTGTCCGAACCAACAAAGTAGTAAAGCGCACCATCCGCCGGAGTGACATCCAGCAGCCGGTAACCCAGGATCCCAGCGGCCTGGGCCATGGATTCAATAACCAGTACACCCGGCATGATCGGATGCTGCGGAAAGTGCCCATTAAAGAACGGTTCGTTGATCGTGACATTTTTATAGGCGCGAATGCGCTTGGCCTCCATGTCCAGCTCCAGCACCCGGTCAACCAGCAAAAAGGGGTAACGGTGGGGCAGGTATTCGCGTATTTCGTTGATATCCATCATTTCAGGAAAAGCCTGTATCAAAAGTATCGGGCGGGCCGTTCGCTCTCTGCCCGGAGCAGACTGCACTCCGGCAGAAAACCAGGCGGCGAATTAGGCCTCAGAACAGGGGGGTTTGTCATCTACCTGGCGCAGGACCAGCTGTTTTTCAAGCTGTTGCAGACGCCGGGCCATGTCATCCAGCTGGTGGAAGCGAGCCGCACTGCGACGCCATTCTGCTGCCGGCTGGATGCCCGTTCCGGAAGAATAGGCCCCCGGCTGGCTGATGGAGCGGGTTACCATGGTCATACCGGTAAAGTGCACATCATCACAGATCTCCAGATGACCTGCCATGCCCACTGCCCCACCGATAATGCAGCGCCGGCCGATCTTCGAGCTGCCGGAAATGCCCACACAGGCCGCCATGGCCGTATCTTCTCCGACCTGGACGTTGTGACCGATCATGATCTGGTTGTCGAGCTTGACACCATTTTCCAGCCGGGTATCTGCCAGGGCACCACGGTCCACCGTGGTATTGGCGCCAATTTCCACATCATCACCAATCACCACACCACCCAGCTGGGCAATTTTCACCCAGCGGCTGCCGTCCCGTGCAAAGCCAAAACCCTCGCCGCCCACCACGGCACCAGACTGCATGACCACCCGCCGGCCAACGATGACATCGTGATAAAGGGTCACTCCAGGGGCCAGCCAGCCCCCCTCGCCAATCTGCGAGCGGGCACCGATAAAGCAGCGAGCACCGATGACAGTCCCGGAAGCAATGCTGACTCCCGGCTCAATGACGACATAAGGCCCAATGCTGGCCGCCGGATCAACCCGGGCATCAGCAGCTACTGTAGCCGTCGGATGAATGCCCGGAACAGCGGCAGGCCGTGTCTCAAACAGATGGGAAACCCGCGCATAGGCCAGATAGGGATCCCTGACCAGCAGGGCCGCGCCGGCAAAGTGCCCGGCATCATCTGGCTTCAGGATCACGCCCCCCGCCCGGCAGTCCGGCAGATACCGGCGATATTTTCCATCCACCAGGAAGGTCAGCTGCTCCGGACCAGCCTCCTGCAACGGTGCCAGTCCCCGGACCAGCCTCTGTGGATCGCCTTTCAGGTCGGCTCCCAGATGGTCTGCCAGCTGGCCAAGCGTAAACTCCACCCGCGCCTCCATCAGCGCGCCTGGTTGATGCGTTCGATAACCCGCCGGGTGATATCGTACTGCGGCTTGACATCCACCACGGCACCCCGCTCCAGAACCAGATCGTAATCACCGCTTTTGAGTACCTCCTCCACTGCCTTGTCCAGTTTTGGCTTCAGCTGCTTGAGCATCTCACGGTCGGCCACTTCCTTGGCATCATTCAGCTCCTTGGACTGCAGCTGGAAGTCCCGGGCTTTCTGGTTAAACTCAAGCTCCAGCCGCTCCCGCTCCGCCTGGGAAAGCTTGCTACCCCCTTTTTCCGCCTTGTCCTGGATGCTCTTGGCTTCATCCTCCAGACGTTTCAGCTTGCTCAGCTGGGGCCCGAATTTTTTCTCGGCATCCACGGCATAACGCTTGGCCGCATCAGACTCCAGCAGGGCCATCTGATAATTGAGCACTGCGATTTTCATTTCAGCGAAAACCGGGGTGGCCACCAAAGCCATGGAGGCCACAAGAATCTGCACCGACTTACGCACGACTGCACCACTCCGCAGGTTGATATCCGGAAAATCTAGAATGTCTGGCCCATCGAAAACTGGAAGAACTGCGTCTTGGCATTCTTTGGCGTCTTGACCGGAAGCGCCAGACTGAAACTGAGCGGGCCAAAACCGCTCACCCAGGTTCCACCCACACCGACCGAGTGCGCCAGATTGCTCAGCTTCACGTTACTGCAATCACTTTCGCTTTTCAGGCAATTGCTGTCAAAGACGTTACCCGCATCCCAGAATACCGAGGTCCGGAACGAGTTCTGATCCTTGATAAAGGGCACCGGGAACAGCATTTCTGCACCGCCTGTCACCAGAATATTACCGCCATAGGGCTGTGGCGAACTGGTGTCAACCTCGGTGCCATTGGCTCCGCTGCTGGGGGTACTCCGCGGTCCAAGGGTATTATCCTGAAAGCCGCGCACCGTAGAGAAACCACCCGCATAATAATGCTCATAAAACGGCATCCGGCTGGTCGAGCCAAACGAATTGCCATAACCAAGCTTGGTATGCAGCCGGAGCGTGTAGTCATCGGTCATCGGGAAAAAAACCTGGCCGTCATAATCCAGCTTGTAAAAATACAGGTCACTGCCCGGCACGGTGGTTTCAAAGGCCAGGCTCTGCGAGCCACCCCGGGTAGGCAGCACACCCCGGTTCAGGGTAGATTCCGACCAGGCTGCAGAGGCATTAAAGTTCATGTAACTTTTGCCTTCCTTGTCCAGGAATTCAAAAATTTCATCAACGGTATAATCACCCGTGCTGATCTTGTCCCGCTCCACACCGGCCCCGAAACTCAACCGCGAAGTCTCACTGATGGGGTAACCGATGTTGACTCCGCCCCCAAAACTGTCAATTGAGTAGCTGGTAATGGAATAGTTGAGCTTTTTATAATTGCTGGTCCGGTAGAACCCGTTATAGCCAAAACTGATCCCGTCTTCTGTCCAGTAAGGATCAACAAACGAGAAGTTGTAACTGGTCTGGTAACTGCTCCGGTTCAGGCCAAGAGATACCCGGTTGCCGGTTCCAAGAAAGTTGCTCTGGTCAATCGAACCTCCAAGGATAATCCCCGAGTTCTGGGCAAAGCCCACACTGGCCGAAACGGAGCCAGATGCCTGTTCTTCCACCGTATAGTTGACATCGACCTGGTCATCGGTACCCGGCACGGCCGGAGTTTCTACCGTAACCGTCTTGAAATAGCCCAGTCGCTCCAGCCGGGTTTTCGACTGGTCGATCAGATAGGTTGAGGCCCAGCCTCCCTCCATCTGGCGCATTTCACGACGCAGCACTTCATCATCCGTCTTGGTATTGCCCCGGAAATTGATCCGGTGTACATAGGCCCGCCGCCCCGGATCTATCACAAAGGTCAGGGAAACCGTACGGTCATCCTCATGAGGCTCGGGTACGCCATTGACGTTGGCAAAGGTATAGCCCTCATTGCCAAGCCGGCGGGTGATCATTTCGGACGTAGTGGTCATCACCTTGCGCGAAAAGATCTGGCCGGGCTGGGATAGCAGCAGGGCCTCCACCTCTTCGCGTGGCACCTTGAGGTCGCCGCTCAGCTTAACGTCACGGATCTTGTACTGGTCACCCTCAACAATATTGATGGTGATATAAACGCTCTTTTTATCCGGAGTAATGGAAACCTGGGTCGAAGTGATATCCATATTGATATAACCCCGGTCCAGATAATAGGAGCGCAGCCGCTCCAGATCCCCTGACAGCTTTTCCCGGGAGTACTTATCATCGTTGCGGAAAAACGACAACAAATTGGTGGTTTTCAGGACAAACAGGCGCGTCAGGTCATCATCAGGAAACAGGCTGTTACCCACGATATTGATATGCTTGATCGCGGCCACTGAGCCTTCATTGATCCTGATCTTGACCGCCACCCTGTTTCTGGGCTGGGGCATGGTCTCGGCCTCAATAGTCGCCGAGTAGCGGCCCTGGGCCACATACTGGCGTTGCAGCTCATTGCGAATGCTGTCCAGTGTAGCCTGCTGGAAGATTTCTCCATCTGACAGGCCAGACTGCTGCAGGCCCTTCATCAGATCCTCGGTCTTGATGGCCTTGTTGCCCTCGATTTCGATCTTGGAAATGGAGGGGCGCTCAACCACCGTGATAACCAGTACATTGCCATCCCGGCCCAGCTGGATGTCCTGGAAAAAACCGGTCCTGAACAGTGCCCGGGTTGCCTCCACCAGCCCCTGATCGGTGATGGTATCCCCGGTATTCAGAGGTAACGCACTGAACACGCTGCCTGCTGAAACCCGCTGCAGCCCGTTGACACGAATGTCCGAAATGACAAAGGATTCGGCCTGCGCCTTGACAGCAATCAGTGAAGCAACAACAGGGATCAGCAGACGTTTCATGAAGTCATTTCTTGGAAAAACCCTAAAAGAACCGCCCGAGAATGAACCCGGCCTGCACTAGAGCCGGCTGATATCGTTAGCCAGTGCGATCAGCATCACGCCTACCACCAGACTGATACCAATCTGCAGCCCCCACGTCTGCACTTTTTCCGGTAGCGGCCGGCCACGCCCCCATTCAATCAGGTAAAACAGCAGGTACCCACCATCCAGTACCGGAATGGGCAACAGGTTCAGTACGCCCAGGCTGATACTGAGGTAAGCCAGAAAATTCAGGAAGTCACCGGGGCCAGACTGGGCTGAAGCGCCCGCCACTTTAGCAATGGTGATAGGGCCGCTCAAGTTTTTTACCGAAAGCTTACCCAGTAACATTTTCTTTAAGGAGTCCAGGGTCAGCAGGGTCATTTCCCAGGTTCTGCCAAGGCCCTCACCAACAGCAGACAGCGGATCATAACGGACCTCCCGAACCATGGCTGCCGGCCAGGGCGCAGGGTGCACACCGGCCCCCAGATAACCACGCCGGGCAGAACCCTCACCCCGGGCGTCCAGAATTACAGTCCGTTCCAGCGGCTGGTCTTCCCGGCTCAGCTGCAGCCTTGCCTGATGGCCAGGATGCTGCCGGACCCATTCAACCACAGTAGCCCAGTCCGCAACGGGCTGGCCATCCAGCTGCAGCAGACGGTCACCGGCCTGCAGTCCGGCCTTCCGGGCCGGGCCCTGCGGATCAATTTCGGCCAGAACCGGCGCGGCAGGCGGATGCCAGGGCCGGATCCCAAGGGCCCGTAGCGGATCTGGATCCTCCGTATCCTTGAGCCAGTCCTGCAAGGGAATGCGGTGTGTACTGGCCAGCGTATCGCCGGGAACCCGTACTGCCAGCTGCAAGATCCCACTCTCGCCCAGCCGGCGGATCAGCTGCAGATTGATGGCTGCCCAGCCATCCGCAGCCTGACCATCCACTGCCACAATTTCTTGTCCCGCCGCCAGCCCGGCCCTGGCGGCCAGACTGTCCGGCAGCACCTGGCCGATCACCGGCAAGGCCTGCTCGCGACCCAGCATTGCCAGCAGCCAGAAAAACAGGAAAGCCAGAATAAAATTGGCCAGCGGCCCGGCCACCACGATGGCAAAGCGCTGCCGGACCGTCTTATCATTAAAGCTCAGGGGCCGCTCATCGGGCGGAACGTCCATTTCCCGCTCATCCAGCATCTTCACATAGCCACCCAGCGGGATTGCGGCGATGACAAATTCCGTCCCCTGACGGTCATGCCAGCGGACCAGTGGCCGGCCAAAGCCTACTGAAAAGCGCAACACCCTGACCCCGCACCTCCGGGCCATCCAGAAATGTCCGAACTCATGAAAGGTTACCAGTACGCCCAGAGCAACCAGCGTACCGAACAGCATATAGACCGCACTCATTGCATC
>DIDB01000216.1 GCA_002417905.1 Pseudomonadaceae bacterium UBA5811 | reverse complement strand
ATCAGGGAGGAGACCGTCTGCCGGGTGGTCCCGAGCAGGCGCGCAATGTCTTCGGTGTTAAGGTCCAGTCGCAGGTGGTAGCTGTCACCCTGTTTGTGGCCTTTGCGGGACAGCATGCCATCAAAGAACCGGGCCAGCCGGCCTTCCACGTCCCGGAAGGCCAGATCCTCAATGATGCGCATGGAGTTGGCCAGAGTCTGTCCCAGCAGCTGGATGATTCCGGGCACGGCCTCCGGCAGGGTATTCAGGCGGCTGAGCATCAGGGCAGTTTCGCCGACCATGACTTCTGTAATCTGGGTAGCCTGCAGATAGGCACCGCTATGGGTGCTGTAGATGTCGCCAGCCTCCAGGAAGGTCAGGGTGTATTCCTTGTCTTCAAAGGCCAGAAATACCCGGATGCGGCCGGACCGGACGATAAACACGCTGTTGCGGGCCATGCCAGGAGCGCCCAGCAGTTCACCACTGGCCAGCGTTCGCTGGTGAAAGCCCTGCAGCAGTGCTGGGTCTGAAAAGAGTTTCAGGGTATGGGCGTGGGAAGGGTGACCATGGTGCATAAGCTGGACGGATCATTTTATTGTTGAACGTCCGGCAAGAGTAGCGGTTTATAGGCCCCGGGGTCCAATACTGTGGCGCTCTCCGGGGCAGGCGGGTTATTCGTCGAGGAAGGAGCGCAGGTGTTCGCTGCGGGTCGGGTGGCGGAGTTTGCGCAGGGCCTTGGCTTCAATCTGGCGGATGCGTTCCCGGGTTACATCAAACTGTTTGCCGACTTCCTCCAGGGTGTGGTCGGTGTTCATGTCGATGCCAAAGCGCATCCGCAGGACCTTGGCTTCACGTGCGGTCAGGCCGGCCAGTACTTCACGGGTGGCTTCTTTCAGGCTCTCGACGGTGGCCACATCAATGGGCGACTGCATGGTGGAGTCTTCAATGAAGTCACCCAGGTGGGAGTCTTCATCGTCGCCAATCGGTGTTTCCATGGAAATGGGTTCTTTGGCGATCTTGAGCACCTTGCGGATCTTGTCTTCCGGCATTTCCATCCGCTCGCCCAGCTCTTCCGGTGTGGGTTCCCGGCCCATTTCCTGCAGCATCTGCCGGGAAATCCGGTTGAGCTTGTTAATGGTCTCGATCATGTGCACGGGGATGCGGATGGTCCGGGCCTGGTCGGCAATCGAGCGGGTGATGGCCTGACGGATCCACCAGGTGGCATAGGTCGAGAACTTGTAGCCGCGCCGGTATTCAAACTTGTCCACGGCCTTCATCAGGCCGATGTTGCCTTCCTGGATCAGATCGAGGAACTGCAGGCCACGGTTGGTGTATTTTTTGGCGATGGAGATCACCAGCCGCAGGTTGGCCTCAACCATTTCTTTTTTGGCCCGGCGGGCCTTGGCCTCGCCGATGGACATCCGGCGGTTGATGTCCTTGATCTCGCCGATGCTTAGGCCGCTTTCTTTTTCCAGTTCGATCAGCTGCTGCTGGCAGGCCTGAACGGCTGCTTTCTGGGCCGCCATGGCTTCGGCATATTTGCTTTTGCCCCGGGCCAGTTTTTCGGCCCAGTCCAGTTCAGTTTCATGACCTGGAAACAGGCGCAGGAAGTCCGTACGCGGCATGCGGGCATCCCGCACGCACAGTTGCATGATCTGGCGTTCCTGCTGACGGAGCCGGGTCAGGGCATTGCGCACCCTGTCAACCAGGGCGTCATACTGCTTGGGTACCAGCTTGATGGGCATGAACAGTTCGGCCAGCAGGGCCTGTTCAGCCAGCGCTTCGGCGCTGTCGCGACCATGCTGGTTCAGGATCTGTTCTGTTCTGGCCAGCTGCTCGGCCACGGCGCCGAAACGCTGGCGGGCCACTTCCGGGTCCGGCCCGCCATCGCCTTCTTCTTCTTCGCTGTCGCTATCGCTGTTTTCTTCGTCCTCGTCCTCGTCCTTTTCTTCGGACGGGGTCTTGGCAGCCGGTTTCTGCTGCGGGGTAGCGGGTTCGTGCTCGACGGCTTCGGCCATATTGCCATCGTCCGGGTCGATATAGCCGCTGAACACGTCGGAAAGACGGCCGCTTTCACCGGAAACCCGTTCGTATTCGCCGAGAATGCCGGCTACGGTACCCGGGAAACAGGAAATGGCACCCATGACCTCCCGGATGCCTTCCTCGATCCGCTTGGCAATCTCGATTTCACCCTCACGGGTCAGCAGTTCCACGGTACCCATTTCGCGCATGTACATGCGCACCGGGTCCGTGGTCCGGCCGATATCGGTTTCGACTGCGGCCAGTGCGGCGGCGGCTTCCTCGGCGGCAGCCTCGTCGGTTTCGGCTTCGGCAAGAAGCAGGGCATCGGCATCCGGGGCCGTTTCGAATACATTGATGCCCATGTCATTGATCATGCGAATGATGTCTTCCACCTGTTCCGGGTCGGAAATATCCTCCGGCAGGTGGTCGTTCACTTCGGCATAGGTCAGGTAACCCTGTTCCCTGCCGCGCTGGATCAATTCTTTAAGACGGGACTGCTGTTGCGCTTTTCCGGACATAGAACCCTATCCACTGATGGTCAGGCGGGCTGAATACAAGCCGATAATTATAGCTCATTTTTTGTCAGCTGTACCAGCTGGCACCGGACCACCCTGCAGCAGGGTGCGCAGCTGTTCTTTTCTGGCGGGGACAGTGTGCTTTCCCGGGCCCTGGCCAGCAGCTGTTCCAGCTGCTGGTCGCGCTGCCGGCCAGCCAGTCTGTTTATGGTGTCGAAAAATTGCTGTTCAAGGTTGTCATCGCTGATCAGCCATTCTTTCTCAGCCAGCTGCTGCAGCTGCTGGCCCTGTTCCGTGCCATGCCAGCGCGCCAGCAGTTGCAGGGTGCGCAGCTCCGGCTCACGCTGCAGCATGTCCAGCAGCGTCGCCAGTAACTGGACCTGCGGGTCCTGGCTGTTTGCCAGAAAGTGGGTCTGGCTGACCTGGCGGGCC
>DIDB01000210.1 GCA_002417905.1 Pseudomonadaceae bacterium UBA5811 | reverse complement strand
ACGCCAGGCAGACTGCGGACCTGCAATGGGCCGTCGGGCAGCTCCAGGCTGAACGGGCGGGCCAGTGCGTCCAGCACCGGGCGGGCCGGGGGTTGCTGCACCCTGACCTGCCAGAGCTGGCAGTGCCGGGCGCTGTCCAGTTTGGCCGGCGGGCCGTAGAGGGCCAGCCGGCGGCCGGCCCGCTCGACGCCCGCGCGCCTTTCACCGACCAGATACAGCTGGCCGTCCGGTTCAAGGGCTGCCGCCAGGCTGGCCAGCAGGTAGTCGGTCAGTTCCCGGGATTTGGGCAGAAACAGCACGGCCCGGGCAAAGTGGCCGGCCGGTGCCTCGCTGGCAAAGTGGCAGCGCTGTTCACCAAAACGGCGGACCAGCTGCTGGTATTCGCCAAAATGCCAGCTCCAGCCGGTGGCCTGGGGTAACTGGCCGGGCAGATCGTCGGCAGGCAGGCCGGCCAGCAGGGTATGGCCGGTAAAACAGTCAGGCTGGCGCAGCAGCACCTGGCTTCTGGGATCCATAAGGGGCTTCCTTGAACAGCAAAAAAAATCAGCAGACTACCCGTAGCGGCTGACCCTGGAGAAATGCCCGGGCATTTTCGCCGAGCTGCTGCACGATGCGCTGGCGGGCTTCGCGGCTGCCCCAGGCACTGTGCGGTGTAATGATCAGCCGGGGCAGATCCGGAGCCAGCAGCGGGTTGTCGGCGCCCGGGGGCTCGCTTTCCAGCACGTCAGTGGCTGCACCGCCCAGCTGGCCGTTGCGCAGGGCCTGGGCCAGGGCCTGTTCATCGACGATACCGCCGCGGGCGGTATTGATCAGTAAGGCGCCAGGCTTCATCAGGGCCAGCTCCGGGGCGCCAATCAGGTGACGGGTGTTTTCGGTTAGCGGACAGTGCAGGGACAGGGCATCGACACGGGGTAACAGGTCGTGGAGCGGCAGCTGGTCCGGGCGGGACGGGCGGCCGGGCAGCTGGCCACTCAGGATCTGCAGGCCAAAGGCACTGGCCAGCCGGGCCACTTCGCTGCCCAGGGTGCCGTGGCCCAGAATGCCCAGAGTTTTTCCGGACAGTTCGGTGATCGGGTAATCCAGCAGGCAGAAGTCCCGTGAGCGGCTCCAGTCGCCCCGATGGACGGCGGCCTGGTAGTCTGGCAGCCGGGTGGCCAGTGCCAGCAGCAGGGCCAGGGTATGCTGGGCCACCGAGGCGGTACCGTAGCCCTGGCAGTTGCAGACGGTAATCTGTCGCTGGCGGGCGGCTTCCAGGTCCACATTGTTGTAGCCGGTCGCACTGACCAGGATCAGGCGCAGCGCCGGGCTGGCGGCCAGGGTCCGGGCATCCAGCCGGACCTTGTTGGCAATGGCTATCTGGGCACCCTGCAGGCGTTCGATCACCTGGTCCGGCAGGCTGTAATCATGGCAGACCAGTTCGCTGACACTGTGCTGCAGCGGGCTGAGGTCAAGGTCGTTCTGGTTCAGGGGAACCAGGTCGAGAAAAACGGCACGGCAGGCGGTCATGGCAGGCTCCCCGGGTGCGGAATGGCAGGTTTCAGCACCCGTGAACCCGGGTGCCGGACACATAGGTTGCCCTGACGGCCCGGCTGTCGCCAAGCATCATCAGGGCAAACAGCTGCTCCTTCAGGTTGCGGGCCTGTGCGATGCGCCGGGCTAGCAGCGGGGTAGCCTGCAGGTCCAGCACCACAAAATCGGCTTCCTTGCCGGGCTCCAGGCTGCCGATGTGCTGTTCCAGACCAAGGGCCCGGGCGCCCCCTAGGGTGGCCAGATAAAATGCCCGGAACGGATCCAGTGACTGGCCCTGCAGCTGCAGCACCTTGTAGGCCTCGTGCAGGGCCTGCAGGACCGAGCAGCTGGTGCCGGCCCCGATGTCCGTGCCCATGCCGACCCGGATACCGTGGTGCTGCATCCGGGCCAGGTTCAGCAGGCCGCTGCCCAGAAACAGGTTGGCTGATGGGCAGAACGCCACCGCAGAGCCGCTTTCACCCAGCCGCCGGTATTCCTGCTCTTCCAGATGCAGGGCATGGGCAAACAGCGAGTGCGGGCCGAGCAGCCCGTAGTGATCGTAAACGTCCAGATAGCTGGTACGCTCCGGAAACAGCTCCCGGACCCAGCGTATTTCCCGGCGGTTTTCTGCCAGATGGGTGTGCAGGTACAGTCCCGGGCAGTCCCGCAGCAGCTGGCCGGCCCGCTGCAGCTGTTGCGGGCTGCTGGTCGGGGCAAAGCGGGGGCTGACCGCATAGTGCAGCCGGCCCCGGCCCAGCCAGCGCCCGATCAGCTGCCGGCTGTCGGCTTCGCCTGTTTCCGCGGTATCGCACAGGGCGGTGGGGGCGTGGCGGTCCATCAGGACCTTGCCACAGATCATCCGCAGGTTCAGGGCCAGTGCCTGTTCGAAGAACGCATCGACCGACTGGGGGTGGACGGTGGCAAAGACCATGGCGCTGGTGGTGCCCTGCTGCAGCAGGGTTTGCAGAAACTGCCCGGCCTGGTGGCGGGCATACCGGTAGTCGGCAAAACGCTGCTCTTCGGGAAAGGTGTAGTTTTCCAGCCAGTCCAGCAGCTGGTCGCCATAGGAGGCGATGATATCCAGCTGGGGATAGTGGCTGTGGCAGTCAACAAAGCCGGCACAGATCAGCTGGCCGCTATAGTCGGTGACGGGCAGCGGCTCCGGCCACCGGGCCAGCAGGGCGCTGGCCGGGCCGCAGGCCAGGATGCGCTGGCTCCGGACAATCAGCAGCCCGTCGGCAAAGTACTGGTAATGGCCGGACGGGCCACTGAACTGCAGCAGGCTGGCCCGGTAGGCCTGCGGATGGTCGGGCATGGCGTCTCCGGGTGGCGGCCCGGAGCCTGTGCTCCGGGCCGTATCAGCAGGAGCTGATTGTAGGCCGGGCGGGCGGGGTCAGGCCACAGCCCCGGAGAATCAGCTGGATCAGTCCGTCGGTGGCCTGGTCGAAATCATGACGGGTCATCCGTCCCTGGTCGGTCACCAGCCGGATGTGTTCGGAGAAATCGGCGTAGAACTTGGTGCTGCTCCAGATCAGGAATACCAGCTGCAGGGGTTCGACAGGGGCCATCTTGCCGGCCCGGATCCAGTCCTCCAGCACGGCCGTCCGCTGGCGGAACCATACCCGGTAGTCCTGGTTGTAGTAACTGGACAGGCACTCGCAGCCGCTGATGATTTCCATGGCAAAGACCTTGGAGACCAAGGGGTGGCGGCGGGAAAACTCCATCCTTGCCCGGATGTAGCCGGCCAGTGCGCTGGCCGGATCATCCTCGACGCTCAGGGAGCCAAAAGCCTGGTCCCACAGCTCCAGAATCCGTCGCAGCACTTCCATGTACAGGTTCAGCTTGTTGCTGAAGTAGTAATGCAGGTTGGCCTTGGGCAGCCCCGCACGCTGGGCAATGGCACTCATGCTGGTGCCCCGGAAGCCATGCCGGGCAAATTCCCGGGTAGCGGCGTCCATGATCCGTTTGCGGTTCTGCTGGCGGATGCGCCCGGCAGGCCGGGCCTCTGGCGTGGTGATGGGCTCAAATTGGGTCATGCGGTGTCCCCGGACGGTCTGTTTCCTGTCCTGGGGCAGTCCCGTCGGGCAGGTCACTGTCAAAGCGGCTGATATTATGCAGTGTTATTTATAGCCGCTGCGTTGATCTGTGAGGACTTTGTGAGGATCAGGAGCAGGGCTGCAGCCCGCGCAGGGTTTCTTCGGGCAACCGGGGGGCGTGCTGGTGCCGGGCGGCCTGATAGTGGGCGGTGAAGGTATCCAGCCAGGCGTCCAGTTGCCGGCTGGCCTGAATATCGCCGGCCAGCTCCAGGCAGAGGGCAGCCACTTCGGCCGTGCACAGGTGTTCTCCCCGGGTCGAGCGGCGCAGCTGGTAGCGGGACAGTGTTGCCGGCTGCAGGCTGAGCACGGGCAGGGCATCCAGGCAGGGGGTTTTGCGAAACATTTTGCGGGCTTCCGGCCAGGTGGCATCCAGCAGGACAAACAGTGGTGGCGGGCCGCAGGCGGGCAGCTGCCCCACCACCCGCCGCGCGGCGGCATATTCACCCGGAAAAACCAGTACGGGTTGCCAGTCCGGGCTCTGCAGCAGCGGGACCAGGGCGGGGTCGGTCCGGGTTCTGGACCAGCCGAAGGCCCATGTATCCGCTATCAGATCCGCAATCAGCCAGCCGGTGTTACTGGGTTTGAGCGGCTCGATATCGTGCATCAGCAGGCAGAAGCCCGACCGGCTGCGGGTTTCTGGTTGCAGGTGGCACAGGCAGTGGCTCAGGGGAATCCGGCAGCGGGGACAGCGCGGAATCTTTGATCCCCGGGCAATGAAGGGTTTGCTGCTGCGCTCCAGGCGTTCCTGGCGCAGGCGGGCGACGGCATGGGGCATGGGTGTGGACAGGGCAGCTGGGTCGGGTAGTCTAGCAGTCTGCCCCTGGCCCCGGGAGTCCCGGGTTGCACAGGGCCATGTGTTTTAAGGAGAGTGCCATGAGAAGGTTATGCCTGATGTTGCTGCTCGGTCTGGGGGCTGCCGGGGTGCAGGCCCAGTCACTGATGGAGCATGAGGTGCAGCGGATGCTGGAGCAGGTCGCCCGGGAAAGCAATGTGGGAACGCCCCGGGCCATCAATTCGGATCTGCTGGACCAGGGGTATGCGGTGGATGGCACCACGCTGGTGAATTACATCAGTGTGCAGCCGCGTCATGCGGCGCTGATGCGGGCCAATCCGGGAGATGTGCGCCGGCAGCTGGCCAGAAGCGTCTGCCAGAACAGTGGTTATCGCCGGCTGCTGCAGAATGGCGCAACGCTGCGCTATGAATTTTCTGAATATAAAAGCAATCGCCCGGTCGCTTCGGAGGTCTTCCGCTCCACGGATTGCCGCTCCTGAGCCGTACTGGCGGTTACTCAAGACGCTGCCGGCCGCTGTAATCCAGCACGGTGCGGCACTCCGGACACTGGTAGCGGTATCCCTGGCCGGCCAGGGCATGGCGGCGGGAGCTGAAAGCAAACTCCCATTCAGGACACTGGCAGGTGTAGATATGCTGCAGGCGTGGCGGGCGTTTGACCGGGTACGGATGGCAGCGTCTGGCGGGCAGGCCAAATATCTGCTGCATCAGTTGCTGCCGTGGGGACGGATGTGCGGGCCGGCCAGCTGGCTGGCCAGCAGGTGGGCAACCTCGTGGGCAACGGTTTGCTGCAGGAAATCCTCGCGGTTTTCCCGGTAAAGCTGCGGGTTGAAGCGCAGCCGGTTACGGGCCGGGCAGGCGCTGCCGGCACTCAGGCCGCGCAGGTCAAGACGGCTTTCCGGGTGGGGAAAGGTCCGGCCAAAAAACGTTTCAGCCTGCTGGTAACAGGCTTCAATGCGGGCCCTGAGCTGTTCGGGCATGCGGTTCTCCCGGTCTTTCCGGCTTTACGGGTAGAATAAGACCTTTGACTTTGGGGATTGCGGGGCGTCATGGGTACCCTTTCGGTTAACCAGAACAAGCTGCAGAAACGTCTGCGGCGTCTTGTGGGTGAGGCGGTCACCGATTTTGGCATGATCGGGGAGGGAGACCGGGTCATGGTCTGCCTGTCCGGTGGCAAGGACAGTTATACCCTGCTGGATGTGCTGCTGTACCTGCAGAAAGTGGCCCCTGTCCGCTTCGGGATTGTGGCCGTCAACCTGGACCAGAAGCAGCCCGGATTTCCGGAGCATGTGCTGCCGGAGTACCTGCAGTCCATTGGTGTGGATTATCATATTATCGAGAAAGATACCTACTCGATCGTCAAGGAAAAAATTCCGGAAGGCAAGACTACCTGTTCTTTGTGCTCACGGCTGCGCCGCGGTGCGCTGTACACCTTTGCCGACCAGATCGGGGCGACCCGGCTGGCGCTGGGCCATCATCGGGATGACATCCTGGAAACTTTTTTCCTGAACCTGTTTTTCGGTGGCACGCTGAAAGCCATGCCTCCCAAGCTGCTGTCTGATGACGGGCGCAATATGGTGATCCGGCCTCTGGCCTATTGCAGCGAGCGGGATATTGAGGCTTATGCCCGGATGCGTGAGTTCCCGATCATTCCCTGTAACCTTTGTGGTTCCCAGGAGAACCTGCAGCGTCAGGTGATCAAGGAGATGCTGCGGGACTGGGAGCAGAAATCACCCGGCCGGACCGAAATCATGTTCCGGGCCCTGCAGAACGTGGCCCCCTCGCAGCTGGCCGACCGCAGCCTGTTTGACTTTGCCGGGTTGCAGCTTGACGGGACGGCGCCGCCGCGTTTTGTCGAGCTGATGAACCTGTAACCCGCCGGGACAGCTCCGGGCGTTCAGCGGATCAGCCCGCGCTGTGAGCGGTCAAAAAAGTCACAGAAGGGCTGGACTGCCGGCTGCTGCTTTGCCAGCTCGGCAATTTCTGGCCGGGCTTCTTCCAGGGTTTTTCCGCAGCGGTACAGCAGCTTGTAGGCGCTGCGGATGGCCAGCAGCGCCTCCCGGCTGAAGCCGCGCCGTTTCAGGCCTTCCGCATTAACGCCAAAAGGACTGGCATGGTTGCCCTGGGCAATCACATAGGGCGGGACATCCTGGGCGACGCCCGAGCAGCCGCCGATCATGACATGGGTGCCAATCGTGCAGAACTGGTGTACGGCACTCATGCCGCCGATGATGGCATGGTCATCCACCGTGACATGCCCGCCCAGGGTGGCATTGTTGGCAAAGATACAGTGGCTGCCAACAGTGCAGTCATGGGCGATATGAGCCTGGACCATCAGCAGGTTGTCGCTGCCGACGGTGGTAATGCCCCGGTCCTGCACGGTACCCCGGTGAATGGTGACGCCCTCCCGGATCCGGTTGCGGTCGCCGATTTCTACCCGGGTGGGTTCATTGGCATATTTCAGGTCCTGGTTGACCTCGCCAATGGAGGCAAACTGGTAAATCAGGTTGTATTTGCCGATGCGGGTATGGCCATTGATCACCACATGCATCTTCAGCACGCTTCCTTCCCCGATCTCCGCGTGGCTGCCAACAAAGCAGAACGGGCCGACATGGACCTGCGGGCCGATAATGGCCCCTTCCTCAATAATGGCCGTCGGGTGGATAAAGGCTGTTGCATCAATCATGGTGCTCGGGTTCCGGGCTGCTGTTCATTATTGGTGTGGTCCAGAGGCAGGACTCTGGTGGCGGGCATCACCTGGAGACATTGCCCCGGGCTGCCGGAAAACCTGCTGCACGTGCGTTGCCTGATGGTCTGGAAAACGTCCTGTAGCCGCTTCGGACGCTCCGGAAAGACGTGGGCTTATTAAACCGGTCATAAAGAAGTTTTTCAAATGGCTGTGTTGCCGGGATGATGGCGGAAAACGGCTTCCCTGACCCGCTCGTAATCTGCCCGGCCCGGGCATTCTGCCCAGGGCGCCGGCCTTCTCCGTGGGCGTCTGCCGACCGGTTCTCATTCTGCGGGCAACTCCTGATGAAAAACGGCGATGCTGACGCAGATCAAGGTTATTTGGATCTTTGTTTCTGCAGCGTTGAAAGATCAATAACTTCAAAGGCATAGTCGGGCTCCATATTGAATTGAACCTTGGATACCTGTCTGATGCGGAAATATCTGGCCCCCCTGGTGACCAGCCTGATGGCCCTGCTGCTGACGGCCTGTGCGGGTCACGGACCGGATTCGCGGGGGCTGGCGGCCCATTCAAAAAAGGTATCCGACCAGCTGCATCGCCGGCTGGTTGCGCCGGTTCAGCCGGAAACCGGAATTCTTCCTGCCGCTGAAGATGATGAAGTGGTCCAGCTGGAGACGGATGATCCGGATGGCATGATTGCGCGTGGATTTTCGCTGATTGGTACGCCGTACCGGATTGGTGGAGAATCCGCCCGGACTGGTTTTGACTGCAGTGGCTTTGTGGGTTTCCTGTTCCGCGAGGAAATGGGTATCCAGCTGCCGCGTTCTACCCGGGAAATGATCCAGCTGGATGTGCCCAGGGTATCCCGGGGTGAGCTGAAGCTGGGTGATGTCATTTTCTTTAACCGTCGTGGGCGCGGCCAGGTTTCCCATGTCGGCATCTATATTGGTCACAACCGTTTCATCCATGCTTCCAGCACGCGCAGCGGGGGGGTCCGGGTTGACAGTCTGGACAGTGCCTACTGGCGTTCCAGCTATATGCAGGCCAAGCGGGTTCTGGGTGAGACGCCGGATGCCTGATGGAGGTCGCTCCTTTCGGGTGTCCTGAACCGGTGCGTTCTGGAGTTTTACTGGAGGGTAGGGGATGTCTGTTCCGCTCCGCTTCTGTTCCGTACTGGTCATGGCCCTGCTGCAGGTAGCCTGCTCCCATAAGACTGCTGCTCCGTCCCCGGGTCCCGTTGTTTACCGTCAGGTTGCTCCGGCCGTTTCGCCACTGGCCAATGATGTGCTGTTCCGGGCGCTCGGGCTGGTGGGGACGCCCTATGTCTGGGGGGGCAATACGCCTGAAAGCGGCTTTGACTGCAGCGGGCTGATTGTTTATGTCTACCGTGACGTAGCGGGGATCCGCCTGCCCCGTACCACCCTGGAAATGAGCCGGTTGCTGGCTGCTGCTCCGCAAACCCTGCAGGCGGGTGATCTGGTGTTCTTTGCCACTGGCAATGCCGGCCGGGTCAGTCATGCCGGGATTTATGTGGGTGAAGGCCGTTTTGTCCATGCCCCCTCAGCGGGGGGGACCGTCCGGCTGGACCACCTTGCTGACCATTACTGGCAAAAAAATTATCTGACGGCCCGGCGCGTCCTGAAAAACGCGCGGCTGGCCCAAAACCCCTGAGGGTCCGCTTCAGACCGACCGGCTGATCTGGCTGGCTGCCGGCCACTGCAGGGTAAAGCGGGCCGCAGGAGAGAAGCTGTCCTGCCGGAAATCCCAGCGTTCGACCTGAACCTGCTTGCCCTGGGCCGTCCGTTTCAGCTGCAGGCGATTAAACGAATTGGGGGAGAGGCCGCGCAGCCGTTTCGACAGTGCCGTGCCGGCCTGGACCGTCCAGATCTCACGGTTGAGCCCCGGATACTGGGGTGAGAGTGGCAGCACGTAGGGCAGGTGGATATGCCCGCCCATTACGATATCCAGCCCCTGATCCGCCCAGCAGTGCAGGGCCCGGGCTGCATTATGCTGCAGATTGTACCGGTCGCTGGGCTCCATCAGGCCGAAAGGCTGGTGGGCCACCACAATCCGCAGCTTGTCTGGATGGCTGTTCTGCAGCCGCTGGCTGACCTGGCTGATCTGGACAGGCGTGATCCGTCCATCCTTGTGACGGCGGGGATGGGTTGTGTTCAGGCCGATCACCAGTAGCTCGCTGTTTTCAAATACTGGCTCCAGCTCTTCGCCCATATGGCGTCGATAGTTGGCATAGGGTGCCAGAAAGCGCAGGGGCAGATTGAACAGGGGAATATCGTGGTTTCCTGGAATGCACAGGCAGGCCGGAACTCCCAGATCAAGCAGCCGGTCGATGAAGCTTCTGGCCCTGGCGAACTGGCCCCGCCGGCCGCGCTGGGTCACATCGCCGGACAGGATCAGCAGGTCGGCATTGCAGGCCTGCACATGGGCTTCAAGGGCGTCTACAACGGCCCCGGTCTCGGTGCCAAAGTGGGTATCGGAAAGCTGCAGTATGGTGGTCATAAATTTGGGGGCGGGCCGTCGTATCGGCTTCCGGTGCCGGAAAACCGGAGGCTGCAATGGATTGGTTTCCGGGTCAATTTTCCTGGAAATAAAGAGCGTATCAGTTCATTTCCGGGGCTTTGCGGGCTGCGACCGGCCGGCTGGCATCAGTGATCCACTCACTCCAGGAGCCGGCATAAAGTCTGGCCAGCGGGTAGCCGGCCAGGCAGAGTGCAAACAGGTTATGGCAGGCGGTGACTCCAGAGCCGCAATACGCCACGACCTGTTCGGGGTCTGCACCCTGTAGCAGGTGGCTGAAATGCGCCTGCAGCCGGGCTGCAGGCAAAAAGCAGCCATCCGGGCCAAGGTTGTCCGTAAAAGGTGCACAGCGGGCACCAGGGATATGTCCGGCGACGGGATCAATGGGCTCCTGCTCGCCATAAAATCGCGGCAGGCTGCGGGCGTCCAGCAGGGTCAGTGTGTCCAGCTGCTCCAGCAGTGTGCGGGCGTCCAGCAGCAGCCGGGCATCAGGGCTGCCGGCCAGATTGCCGGGAGCCGGGGCTGGAATGGCTGTGGTCAGTGGCAGTCCGGCCCGCTGCCAGGCGGCCAGCCCGCCATCCACCAGGAACAGGTTCGAGTGTTTGCCCAGCCAGAGCAGCAGCCACCAGGCCCGGGCGGCAAAAGCGCCCGGGCCATCGTCGTACAGTACGACCCGGCTGTTTTGTGAAATACCCCAGTGGCGCAGGCAGTTTAACAGTCTGACCGGCTCCGGGAGGGGATGCCGGCCGGTTTTGCCCGGAATGACCGGGCCGGACAGGTCTTTTTCCAGATCGGCGAAGCGGGCGCCCGGAAGGTGCCCGGTCAGGTAGCAGCGCTGGCCATATTCCGGATCCTCAAGGGCGAAGCGGCAATCCAGGATCACCAGATCCGGCTGGTCTGACCAGGCTGACAGCTGTTGGGGGGAGAGCAGGTGAGCGTATGGCATCTTGCAGCGTATTCCTGGATGGTTGACGGCGATTGGCATGCAGGCCATGCCAGATATTGTGGCCGGGCACGATATACTGCCGCACGGGTGTAACAAGGGTATTGCGTCAGGCATGCCCGAAGACGTGGAAAAGGATCATGTTGTGACAATCACTATCCAGTGGATTACTACCGATGAGCAGCTGGCCGCTGCCTGTGCCCGCTGGCAGCAGCTGTCTTATGTCGCCCTGGATACCGAGTTCATGCGGACGGATACGTTTTATCCGCAGGCCGGACTGCTCCAGGTGGCTGACGGACAGCAGGTCTGGCTGGTTGATCCGCTGCTGATCCGGCAGTGGCAGCCACTGGCCGGGCTGCTGGGCCATCCACAGGTTATCAAGGTGCTGCATGCCTGTAGCGAGGATCTGGAGGTTTTGTTGCGCCTGACCGGCCAGGTGCCCCGCCCGCTATTTGATACCCAGCTGGCGGCCGCCTATCTCAATATGGGCTTTTCCATGGGCTACTCACGGCTGGTGGAGCAGGTGCTTGGGGTTGAGCTGCCCAAGGGGGAAACCCGTTCGGACTGGTTGCAGCGTCCGCTGAGCGGGCTTCAGGTCTGCTATGCGGCTGAGGATGTTCATCATCTGGCTGCCCTGTATCTGCAGCTGGCTGCCCGGCTGACGCCAGAAAAGCTGGGCTGGCTGCTGGAGGATGGCGCCGGGCTGGCGCTGAATGCCGTCCGGGAAACCTGTCCGGACGAGCTGTATCAGGAGATCAAGCAGGCCTGGCGTCTGAACTCCCGGCAGCTGGCTGTGCTGCGGGTGCTGGCAGCCTGGCGCGAGCGGGAAGCCCGGCGGCGTGACCAGCCGCGCAACCGGATTATCCGGGAGAGCTGTCTGTGGGCGCTGGCCCGCTATCAGCCGGGAGATCTGGGAGCGCTATCACGGATTGAAGATATGCATCCGCGGACGGTCCGGCAGGATGGTCCGCAACTGCTGGAGCTGATCCGTCAGGCCCTGGCCCTGCCGGCAGCGGACTGTCCGCCTCCTTTGCCAGCCCCCTTGCCCCTTGAGGCGGGGGCCTTGCTGAAGAAGCTGCGTGCGGTGGGCACCCGGCTGGCCGGACAGCTGCAGCTGGCTCCCGAGCTGATGCTGCGTAAAAAGGTACTGGAGTCCCTGCTGAAAAGCGGTTATCCCGATGGGCCCTATCAGCTGCCTGACAGCCTGACAGGCTGGCGCCGGGCGCTTATGGGCCGGGCTCTGCTGGATGTTCTGGAAAATCACTCTTGACTATCCCCCGCCCTAATAAAGGACGGGGATTCCCAATTCAACGAGAACAGGACAGCGGTACTTGACCGATGCCACTTACATTCTCTCCAGGGGCTAACACCGCCAGCCCGGCGGCTTTCACGTTGATCGCGGCGTTCACGTCGCGGTCGTGTCCGGTTGCGCATTGTGGACAAACCCAGGAGCGTACCTCAAGAGACAGTTGCTCAAGGGTATGCCCGCAGCAGGAGCAGCGTTTCGAGCTGGGATACCAGCGGTCAATCTGCACGACTGACCGTCCAGCCCAGTCGCCTTTGTATTGGAGTTGGCGCATCAGCTCGCCCCATCCCGCATCGGCAATGGCTTTACTCAGCTTCGGATTGCGGATCAGGTTCTTCACGGCAAGGGTTTCAGCGCAGACCACCTGGTTCTCGTTAATCAGTCTGCGGGACAGCTTATGCAAGCTATCCACTCGGCAATCAGAGATTTTCGCGTGAATACGGGCCACTTTAAGTCTGGCCCTGGCACGATTAGCCGATCCGGGCTTTTTCTTGCTCAGACGGCGCTGCGCCCTAGCCAATTTAGTTGCGTATTTCGCGGTATGGCGGGGATTGCCGATCCGTTCACCCTCACTGGTGACGAACAGGTCTTTCAGGCCCAGGTCGATGCCTATCATCTTCGGCGTGACGGGCAGAGCCCCGGGTTCGAACTCGCACAGGCAGGACACGAAGTACCGTCCTGCACAGTCCTTGGAAACGGTAACCGTGGACGGCTCACAAGGAAGTGGCCGGCTCCAGCGGATATCCAGCGGCACCTTGGACTTGGCCAGGTACAGCTTGCCGTCCCGGCAGCTGAACGCCGACCGGGTGAATTCGGCGGACTGCCGGTGCTTCTTGCTTTTGAACGCCGGGTACTTTGTGCGGCCTGCAAAGAAGTTCCTGAAGGCGGACTGCTGGTGGCGAAGGCACTGTTGCAAGGGGACGCAGGAGACTCCATTCAGCCAGGGAAATTCGCCGGACTTCTTCATCCGGGAAAGTTCAGCGCTGGCCCCCAGATAACCGATCTTCTCCTGCCGCTGAAAGAACGCATCGGTTCGCCAGCGCAGGACATGGTTGTAGACGAAGCGCGTACAGCCGAACGTCTGGGCCAGCAATTGAGCCTGCTCAGGTGTCGGGTAGAAACGGTACTTGTACGCACGGTTAGCCATGCGTCGCATGTTGCCATCAATAATGTGAAGATAGCCACGACGAAACGGAGGAAGCGGGAAGGGGGCGCCCTGTGAGCGCCGCGCAATCCCTCCCCGGACTGGAAGTCCGGGGTTTCCCGCGCAAAATCAGATGAAACGAATCTGCTCTGTCTATAAAAGTCCGCGCAAGAATGAAATGTACCTGTATGTGGAGCGCCGGGAGGCACTGACCCGGGTCCCGGAGGCCCTGCTGGCCATTTTCGGGGCGCCACAGCATGTGTTTGACCTGGTTCTGACTCCCGAGCGGAAACTGGCCCGGGAAAATACCGGAACCGTGCTGGCCAATCTGGACACCCGGGGCTTTCACCTGCAGATGCCTCCCCAGGAAGAGGACTACATCGAGCACCTGCCTGAAGAGTTGCTGAGGCGCAATGATCCGCTCTGAGGCTTGGTGCCGTCCGGGGGAGGCATTAGACTGGCGGCCTGTCTGTTTTGGGGGTGTTTCTGGTCATGGCTGCCCGGGTTGAACCTTTCTGGAAGCGTAAAGCGCTGGCGCAGCTGACGGCCGGAGAGTGGGAGTCGCTCTGTGATGGTTGTGGTTTGTGCTGCCTGCACAAGCTGGAGGATGAAGAGGATGGCGGGGTCTATTACACCCGGATTGCCTGTCGCCTGCTGGACCTGGAAACCTGCCGGTGCCGTGACTATGCTGACCGCCAGGTCAGGGTTCCGGACTGCATCCAGCTGACGGCAGCCGATGCGGGCCAGTTCGACTGGCTGCCGCCAACCTGTGCCTATCGTCTGCTGGCTGCGGGCCGGGATCTGCCGCCATGGCATCCACTAGTCTGTGATGATCCGCAGGCCGTACATGCTGCGGGTATTTCCCGGATCGGCCAGTTGCTGGCGGAGGAGAGTGTTCCGGAGGAGGACTGGGAGTCCTTTCTGATCTTTCGCGCCGGCTAAGTGGCGGGTTGTGTGCCGGCGGTCGCCAAGGGGGCCGTATCGTGCGAGAATTTCGTGATCTGTTTCAATGTATCGGGCGGCCGTGCCAGGCCTGCAGGATGAGCCGCCCTGCCGCCGTTCTCTGGATAACTCTATGAAAAGCGCAGAAATCCGTGAAGCCTTCCTTCGCTTCTTCGAAGAAAAGGGACATACCCGTGTGGCCTCCAGTTCGCTGATTCCGGCGAATGATCCCACCCTGCTGTTTACCAATGCGGGAATGAACCAGTTCAAGGACTGCTTTCTCGGGCTGGAAAAGCGCGCCTACACCCGGGCCACTACCAGCCAGAAGTGTGTCCGGGCCGGGGGCAAGCATAACGATCTGGAGAATGTGGGGTATACCGCCCGGCACCATACCTTTTTTGAAATGCTGGGCAACTTCAGCTTTGGGGATTACTTCAAGCGTGATGCCATCCGCTACGCATGGGAGTTTCTGACCTCGCCAGACTGGTTGGGCCTGCCTGCCGGCAAGCTCTGGATCACGGTCTATGCCAACGATGACGAGGCCTATGATATCTGGGCCAGAGAAGTTGGCGTTCCGGCGGAGCGCATCATCCGGATTGGTGATAACAAGGGTGCGCCCTATGCCTCGGACAATTTCTGGGCCATGGGTGATACCGGGCCCTGCGGTCCCTGTACCGAGATTTTCTACGATCACGGTGAGGGCATCTGGGGTGGGCCGCCCGGCTCGCCGGAAGAGGATGGCGACCGCTACATCGAGATCTGGAACAACGTCTTCATGCAGTTTAACCGGACCGCTGATGGCGAGCTGACCCCGCTGCCAGCACCCAGTGTGGACACCGGGATGGGTCTGGAGCGCATCAGTGCCGTGTTGCAGCATGTCAATTCCAACTATGGGATCGACCTGTTCCAGAGCCTGTTAAAAGCCTCTGCCGAAGCCATTGGCTGCGCCAATGATGGAGCGCCGTCACTGAAGGTTGTGGCTGACCACATCCGCTCCTGCAGTTTCCTGGTGGCAGATGGGGTGCTGCCTTCCAATGAAGGTCGTGGTTATGTGCTGCGGCGGATCATTCGCCGGGCCTGCCGGCATGGCAACAAACTGGGCGCAAAAGGGCCTTTTTTTTCCCGGATTGTGGCGGCACTGGTGGCCGAGATGGGGGCTGCTTATCCCGAGCTGGTGCAGCAGCAGGCCCATATCGGGCAGGTGCTGCTGAATGAGGAGGAGCAGTTTGCCAGGACGCTGGAGCAGGGGCTGCGGATTCTGGAGCAGGATCTGGCCAGCCTGCAGGGTACGGTCATTCCGGGTGAGCTTGTCTTCAGGCTGTACGACACTTATGGCTTCCCGGTGGATCTGACCAATGACATTGCCCGTGAGCGTGGCCTGACCCTGGATGAGCAGGGCTTCGAGCGCGAGATGCAGGGCCAGCGCGAGCGGGCCCGCTCGGCCAGTGCATTCGCCATGGATTACAACAGTCTGGTCAAGATTGAAGGTGTGACCCGCTTTACGGGCTATGAGCGTACGCGGGACCGGAGCCGCGTGCTGGCACTGTTCCATGATGGGCTCAAGGTGGACCGTCTCCGGGCTGGAGATGCGGGTGTCGTAGTGCTGGAGCAGACGCCCTTTTATGCCGAGTCGGGTGGCCAGGCGGGTGACTGCGGTTACCTGGTGGCAGAAGGGCTGCGCTTTGAGGTCCGGGATACCCGAAAAACAGCCGGAGGAGCTTTCCTGCATCATGGGGTGCTGGTTAGCGGCGCTCTGGAACTCGGGATGGCCTGTGAGGCGGAGGTTGATGACTCGGTACGCCAGGCCACGGCGCTGCATCATTCGGCAACCCATTTGCTGCATGCGGCCTTGCGCCAGTTGTTGGGTGAGCATGTCCAGCAGAAAGGCTCACTGGTCAACAGTCAGCGCCTGCGTTTTGACTTCAGCCATTTTGAGGCAGTGACACCCACCCAGCTGCAGCAGCTGGAAACACTGGTCAATGCACAGATCCGCCTGAACAGTCCGGTTGAAGTGGATGAAACGGATATTGAAACAGCAAAGGCCAGAGGGGCCATGGCGCTGTTTGGCGAGAAATATGGTGAGCGGGTCCGGGTGCTGGGCATGGGTAATGGCTTTTCGGTTGAACTGTGCGGTGGCACCCATGTCCAGCGTACAGGGGATATCGGGCTGTTCAAGATCATCAGCGAAAGTGGGGTCGCTTCAGGTGTCCGGCGTATTGAAGCGGTGACGGGCCAGCTGGCACTGGACTGGGTCAGCCAGACAGAACAGCAGCTGGGAGAGGTGGCTGCATTGCTGAAGGCCTCCCGGGAGAACCTGCTGGAGCGGCTGGCTTCCAGCCTGGAGCGCAGCCGCAGCCTGGAGAAAGAGCTGGAGCAGCTGAAAGCCAGGGCTGCCAGTGCAGCCGGCAATGACCTGCTGGACAGGGTTGTGGTGGTTGATGGCATCAATGTCCTGTCTGCCCGGCTGGATGGTGTGGATGCCAAAGCCCTGCTGGGTATGGTGGACCAGCTGAAAAACCGGCTGGGCAGTGCTGTTATCCTGCTGGGCTCAGAGCTGGATGGCAAAGTGGTTCTGGTGGCCGGGGTGACCAGAGACCTGACGGGCCAGATCAGGGCAGGTGATCTGATGAAGCTGTCTGCGGCTCTGGTTGGAGGCAAGGGTGGCGGCCGGCCTGATATGGCCCAGGGGGGCGGAACGGATCCGGCCCGGCTGGATGAGGCCTTGTCAGGCGTGCTGGCTTTTGTTGAGGCCCATCGCTGAAAGTGTTTTTCCGGGGGATGGTTTCTTTGCGTTTATATGGTGGCCTTTCAGGTCCGGGCAGTTAAGCAATGGCTTTGATCGTACAGAAATTCGGCGGTACTTCGGTTGGCAGCATCGAGCGGATCGAACAGGTCGCGGACAAGGTAAAGGCATTCCACGACCGGGGTGATGAAATTGTGGTTGTGGTGTCGGCCATGAGTGGTGAGACCAACCGTCTGATCGATCTGGCCCGCCAGGTCAGTTCCCGCCCCGATCCACGGGAGCTGGATGTCATGGTGTCGACCGGCGAGCAGGTCACCATTGCCCTGCTGGCCATGGCCCTGCTGAAGCGGGGTGTTGGTGCAGTGTCCTACCGGGGGGATCAGGTCCGTATCCTGACAGACAGTGCTTTCAACAAGGCCCGCATTCTGCAGATTGATGCCCACCGGATCCAGGCGGATCTCAAGGCAGGCAATGTGGTGGTGGTGGCTGGCTTTCAAGGCGTTGATGAGTACGGCAATATCACCACGCTGGGCCGTGGTGGTTCGGATACCACGGGTGTGGCGCTGGCGGCTGCGCTGAAGGCAGATGAATGCCAGATCTACACGGATGTGGACGGGGTTTACACCACTGATCCGCGGGTTGTGCCCAGAGCCCGGCGGCTGGAGAAGATCACCTTTGAGGAAATGCTGGAAATGGCCAGTCTGGGCTCGAAGGTGCTGCAGATCCGCTCTGTGGAATTTGCTGGCAAATACAGTGTGCCCCTGCGGGTACTGCACAGTTTTAAAGAGGGTCCGGGTACCCTGATCACCCTTGATGAAGAGGACTCCATGGAGCAGCCGATCATTTCTGGTATTGCTTTCAATCGTGATGAGGCCAAGCTGACCATTCGTGGTGTGCCAGATCATCCGGGTATTGCGTTCCGGATTCTGGGGCCGGTCAGTGCGGCCAATGTCGAGGTGGATATGATCGTGCAGAACGTGGCACGGGATAACACCACGGACTTTACGTTCACGATACATCATAACGATTATGAAAAAGCCCTGGCTGTACTGCGGCAGACGGCTACGGAAATGGGGGCCCGGGAAGTTTCGGGTAATGCGGACATTGCCAAGGTTTCCATTGTGGGGGTTGGCATGCGCTCCCATGCAGGGGTAGCCAGCCGGATGTTTGAGGCACTGGCAAAAGAAAGTATCAATATCCAGATGATTTCAACCTCGGAAATCAAGGTGTCAGTGGTTATAGAGGAAAAATATCTGGAGCTGGCCGTGCGAGCTCTGCATACTGCTTTTGAACTGGATAGTACAGCTGGGTGAGCAGCCTCCAGCCGGCCTTCCGAAAAGTGTTTTCTGGCAACGGGCCAGCGGGCAGTGATTTTGTGGGCCTTGCCCTGCGCTGTTCTGATGTTTGCAGACTGTTATTGACTGAATCTGCTTGAGGAGAAAGGAATGCTGATTCTGACACGCCGGGTTGGAGAAACCCTGATGGTGGGCGATGAAGTCACCGTCACCGTGCTGGGTGTGAAGGGTAACCAGGTGCGAATCGGTGTGAATGCTCCGAAGGAGGTTGCAGTGCACCGTGAAGAAATTTACCAGCGTATCCAGAAAGAAAAAGATCCGGAATCAAACCACTGATTTTTCGTTTTTTTCGCTTTGCAAGCGGGGCAAAGATGAGTATCATGCGCCCCGTGTTTCGGAGAGGTGGCCGAGTGGCCGAAGGCGCTCCCCTGCTAAGGGAGTACACCTCAAAAGGGTGTCGGGGGTTCGAATCCCCCCCTCTCCGCCATGCTTACGCACTCATAGCTCAGCTGGATAGAGTACCCGGCTACGAACCGGGCGGTCGGAGGTTCGAATCCTCCTGAGTGCGCCAGATCAGGTTTAGTTTTCAGCAGCTGTCGGATGGGTGTGTTTTGGCTTTTCCGGAAGTGCTGTCATGTTTCGCACTCATAGCTCAGCTGGATAGAGTACCCGGCTACGAACCGGGCGGTCGGAGGTTCGAATCCTCCTGAGTGCGCCAGATATCAGGGAAAGCCTGCAATTATGCGGGCTTCTTTATTTTAGCGGGCTGTTCTGACACAGCCATGCTGGTCAAAAGTAACAGTCCTGCTGTTTCTGTTCCGTGAATAGTAATAGGTCAGCTGGCCATTCCGGCTCTTGCGCCGTTCCGGTTTCCCCAATGCATTTTCAACATCTGTTACAGTCATTCCGGGCCGTATCTGCTGCCGGATAATGGCCTGGCGCCGTTCCCGGCTGCCCAGCCGGTTGCCACAGCCATCATCCGTACCACCAATCACGGTCAATGCAGGTGGCTGGCTATCTTTCTGGTTGCTGCTGGCCTTGTAGGAGATGCTTCCCGGTTTCTGGCTGGTAACCTGCTGCTGCTGGCCTGCCTGTCCATCCGGACAGGCCTGCCGGGTAAAGGTCATATGACCCTCTGGCGTTGTACAGCGGTACACCGTTGCTGACCAGGCTCCGGCTGAAGTGATCAGAAGCAGCAGGCCAAGCCATGGGCGCAATGTTTTGTGCATTATTGACCTTATGTGGGCTGTCTGGTTGTGCTCCTGCTGTTCATAGTCACATTTTTTTAGTTTGTAAATGTTATTATTCTTCAAACCTGCCCAAAGGGCTTATGGAACAGCTCCCATGGACTTACCCAGTAGTCGCTCAAGACTCTTTCCAGCCTTTTCACTGACTGATTGATGCTCTGGTGCATGCCCTGACACCGGGGCTGGAGTGCGCCATATGACTGAAGCTGAAATCCAGAGATCACCAGAAAACCTCCCCGAAGATCGCTTGAGCAGGGTCATCAGCCTGTTGCAGCAGCATAAGCTGCTGGAGGATGCGTCGCCTGATGATGAGGCTGGTCANNTCATCAGGCGCTGCTTGACAGTCTGGTTTATCGTCAGAACCTGACTGAACTGCGGTGCAGGCTGAATGAGCTGCACCCGGCAGATGTTGCACGAATTCTCGAAGCAATGCCTCTCAGGGAGCGGCTGGCTTTGTGGCAGCTGGTCAGGACTGAGCGGGATGGTGACATCCTGCTGGAGGTTTCTGATGCCGTCCGGGAAACCCTGATCGCCGATATGGATGATCATGAGCTGCTGGCGGCGGCAAGGGAGATGAATGCCGATGATCTGGCTGATCTGGCTTCTGAACTGCCGGGGGATGTGGTCCGTGAGCTGATGGATCATCTGGATGCCCAGCAGCGCGAGCGGGTCCGTTCGGCGCTTTCTTACGAGGATGACCAGGTCGGGGCCCTGATGAACTTCGGTATGGTAACCATCCGGGAGGATGTCACGCTCGAGGTGGTCCTGCGCTATCTGCGTCGCCTGAAAGAGCTGCCAGGCCATACTGACAAGCTTTTTGTGGTGGATTATGACGGTGTCCTGAAAGGTGTATTGCCGATTACCCGCCTGCTGGTCAGTGATCCGGAAAATCAGGTCAGTGAGGTTATGGCCAGTGAGCCTGTTGTGTTTCATCCGGACGAAGAAGCCTGTGAGGCGGCCCAGGCCTTTGAGCGTTATGATCTGGTTTCAGCCCCTGTTGTAGACCGGAATAGCAAACTGATTGGCCGCCTGAGCATTGATGAAATCGTTGACCTGATCCGGGAAGAAAGTGAAAGCGAAGTGCTCAGCATGGCAGGGCTGCGCGAGGAAGAGGATATCTTTGCCTCGGTCTGGCGCTCGGTGCGTAACCGCTGGGCCTGGCTGGCAGTCAATCTGGTGACGGCCTTTATTGCCTCAAGGGTCATTGGCCTGTTCAATGATACGATTGAGCGGCTGGTGGCACTGGCTGCCCTGATGCCAATTGTGGCTGGCATTGGTGGCAACTCTGGAAACCAGACCATTACCATGATTGTCCGGGCCATGGCGCTTGACCAGCTGGGGCAGGGTAATACCTGGCGACTGTTGCGCAAGGAGCTGGCCGTCTCTCTGATTAACGGACTGGTCTGGGGAAGTGTGATCGGCGCAGTGGCTTGGGGGCTTTACGGCAACTGGAAGCTGGGGGGGGTTATGGTTGTTGCCATGACGCTTAATCTGCTGCTGGCTGCGTTTATGGGCGTGGTGATTCCAACGACCCTGGAAAAGCTGGGCAGGGATCCGGCCATGGGTGCCAGTGTAATGATCACAGCCATAACCGACAGTGGGGGATTCCTGATCTTTCTGGGACTGGCAACACTGTTCCTGTTGTAGCACTGTGCTTTCTGCTGGTATCAGTCTGGCTCCATATCCTGGGCGAACAGGGCCAGCAAGGCATTCTGCTGTCTTCCGGAAAGCTGCCGGAAGATTTGCAGTAGTGCCTGTTCAGATCCGGATAATGCAGTATTGCCTGCAATCTCGAGAGGTGGGGGAGGTGGGGAGTTGGCACCTCTCTGAAGAAGGCTGCATTCCAGCCGGGCAATAATCTCCGAATTCATGCTGCGATGATGATGGCGAGCCATTTCTGCAATCCGGC
>DIDB01000013.1:1700-8869 GCA_002417905.1 Pseudomonadaceae bacterium UBA5811 | reverse complement strand
CTGCTGGCCCAGTTCATACCCTCCGGACTGGCCCCGCCCATTACGGAAAAGCCGGGCATCCTTGCGCATATCCTGCTCTCCCTGCTGGCTTATGGCATCTTTACCATTGCAGCCCTTCAGGCCCTGCTGCTGCTTGTGCAGAACCGCCGCCTCAAGCAGCGGCACCCGACCGGGCTGACCAGCAGCTTTCCACCCCTGCAGACCATGGAAAGCCTGCTGTTCGGCTTTATTGGTGCGGGCTGGCTGCTGCTGTGCGCATCATTGCTGTCCGGCTGGTTGTTTCTGGACAACATGTTTGCCCAGCATCTGGTACACAAGACCCTGCTGTCCGTAATGGCCTGGGTGGTTTTCGGGCTGCTGCTGGCAGGCCGGCATTACTTTGGCTGGCGGGGCCTGACGGCCATCCGCTGGACACTGGCCGGTTTCTGCCTGCTGATGCTGGCCTACTTTGGCAGCAAGCTGGTTCGTGAATACATCCTGCACATCTGACTATTGTGACTGGCGCTGCCTGGCCCGGCTGGCGCAGCGCTGCAGGATCTGGCGCCGCGCTTCATTGTCCAGCGCATTCCACCGGGTAATCTCGGCCAGACTCCGATAGCAGCCAACGCAGATATCCTGCCTGTCCAGTGTACAGCGCCGGATGCAGGGTGAAGGCACCGGCTCATCCTGAGCAGGGAGTGCTTTCGTCATGAAGAGCGCATTCCTGCCGGGCCAGCCTGTAGCGGAATGCCGGCGTCATACACCAGATTGACCAGCTCAACAATCATCATTGCCGTCAGGCCCCAGATCCAGTACCCGGCATAGCGATAGCCAGGTACCAGCCAGACCTGGCCTGCCCGCTCGACCCGGTGGGTAACCTCCCTGGGATCTGTGCGAAAGAAAGCCAGGGGTACTGAAAAAACGGCAGCAATTTCGGCGGCATTGGGCCGGTACTCCAGCCCGGAAGAAACCAGCCCGACATAAGGCGTCACCCGGATACCATGCAGCGACAACCGCTCGCTCAGCGGTCCCAGCAGCTCAACCTGAGGGTCTGGCAGGCCGATTTCCTCACGCGCCTCGCGCAGGGCTGTTGCCGCCAGACTCTGGTCTTCCGGATCCCGCCGCCCTCCGGGAAAAGCAACCTCGCCCCCATGGGTAGACAGCATACTGGAGCGCTGGGTCAGAATCAGCTCCGGCGCAGATGAACGGGTCAACGGAACCAGTACGGCCGCTTCTGGCTGCAACCCGGCCACCGGCAGGGCCGCTGGCGCATAATGCCGCACCCGGCGGCTGATTTCGTCCAGCATGTCCTCTCCCGTGCCTCAGCCTGCAGCTTTCTTTCTGATCCAGTACAGGTAACAGCCCGGCGCCTCCTTCTGCTCCAGCAGCTCATGCTCAAGAAACAGGCAGAATTTCGGAATATCCCGCTGTGTCGAAGGATCAGTAGCAATCACTTTCAGCACCTGTCCACCCTGCAGATCCCGTACCCGCCCATGCAATAGCATGACCGGCTCCGGACAGTTCAGCCCTGATGTATCCAGGGTGCTGTCCACCAGCCACTCGTCAGAAGTATCCATCAAAAACCCGTTTTTCCGGTTGAGCAACCCGACCTGCAAAGCCAGACAGGCCGGACACAAGCGTAAATTCAAACACAACTGCCCGGCCCGGATCAGCCACCTAGGGCCCACATGCTCAACAAGATATAAATCATCAAATACGAACATAATAAAATTATAAAAATCAAAAAAATAAATAAAATTGAATTATTTTTCTGTTTTTCTGGCAGTGCTTGCCATAAAACAAAACACCCCGTAGTGTTCACCCTGCTGCATAAGCCTCTCACATGCAGTGTTATGGTCATCCCGGCGCAGAGAACACACTATGCCCATGCTCAAGAATCCGTCGCAAAAATACCGGCCTTTCCAGCCGGTCAGCCTTCCTGACCGGACGTGGCCCGATCAGGTCATTACCAGAGCACCCATCTGGTGCAGCGCGGACCTGCGGGATGGCAACCAGTCCCTGATCGAACCCATGGATCCGGAAAAAAAACTGCGCTTCTTCCAGACACTGGTCGAAATCGGTCTGAAAGAAATTGAGGTCGGCTTTCCCTCCGCCTCCCAGACCGACTTTGATTTTGTCCGGACCCTGATCGACAACGGCCATATTCCGGAAGATGTCACCATTCAGGTTCTGACCCAGGCCCGGGAAGACCTGATTACCCGGACCTTTGAAGCTCTGCGCGGTGCGCACCGGGTGATCGTGCATGTCTATAACGCGACCGCTCCGGTTTTCCGCGAGACCGTATTCCGCCAGGACCAGGAGGGCGTGATCCGCATTGCAGCCCAGGCCGCCCGGATCATCCGCCAGCAGGCTGAGCAGCAGCCGGATACCCACTGGACTTTCCAGTATTCACCAGAAGTATTCAGCTCTACCGAACCGGAGTTTGCAGTCAGGGTCTGCAATGCGGTCATTGAGGTCTGGCAGCCCACCCCGGAACACCGGGTCATTCTCAACCTGCCAGCCACCATTGAGGCCGCTACACCTAACATCTATGCCGACCAGATTGAATGGTTCTGCCGGCATGTCAGCCAGCGGGACAGCGTTATCATCAGCCTGCATACCCATAATGACCGGGGAACCGGTGTGGCCGCCACCGAACTGGGCCTGCTGGCGGGCGCAGACCGGGTAGAAGGCTGCCTGTTTGGCAACGGCGAACGCACCGGCAATGTGGATCTGGTTACCCTGGCCCTGAATCTCTACACCCAGGGCATTAACCCCGGGCTGGATTTCTCGGACATTGATGGCATCCGCCGGATTGTCGAAGCGTGCAACCAGTTGCCCGTGCATCCACGTCATCCCTACGCCGGTGATCTGGTTCACACCGCTTTTTCAGGCTCCCATCAGGATGCCATCCGCAAAGGATTCGCACGCCAGCCGTCAGAAGCGTTCTGGAGCGTCCCCTACCTGCCGATTGATCCGGCAGACATCGGCCGCGACTATGAAGCTGTCATCCGGGTCAACAGCCAGTCCGGCAAGGGTGGGATCACCTATCTGCTGGAGCAGGAATACGGCATCAGCCTGCCCCGCCGGCTGCAGATCGAGTTCAGCCAGGTCGTACAGCAGGAAACGGATCGCAAGGGTCTGGAAATGACAGCTGCCCAGATCTATGCCCTGCTGGACACGGAGTACCTGCAGGCTAACGCACCCTATACCCTGGAAGGTCACCGGCTGCAGGAAGAGAATGCCAGCTGCAGCATCGAGGCCGTGGTCAGGGTTGCCGGGAGCAGCCAGTGCTGGCAGGGTCAGGGCAAAGGCCCGCTGGAAGCACTGGTCGCCAGCCTGCCAGTAGCCGCTGAAATCATGGATTACAGCGAGCATGCCATTGGCAGTGGTGCCAAAGCCCGGGCCATAGCCTATGTCGAGCTGAGAGCCGGAGGGGGGCGCTCTTTTTATGGTATCGGTATTGATGAAAACATCACTACAGCCAGCTTTCGCGCCCTGTTCAGTGCCCTGAACCGGTCACTGAAACCCGGGAAATAAGCGGAAACGCCCGGTTCCCCGACCGGGCCAGGTCAAGTAAGACAGGCTGGCAACCCTGTCCGGGATGTCAGGAAATATCCGGAGGCCAGCCAGCCCCCCCCCTTATCCGGCCTAGCCGAAATAAAGGGTTGGTTTTCCCCCATGGTTAGCGTAGAGTGTCTGAACTGTTTGCATGGGTCGCTGCTGAATCGTGACCTGATGCGGTAGATCTTCAGATCCGCTTCATCCGCTCGACTTCTCTTACCTGCTGCAACAGTCCCCAGCCCCCACTGTGGGCTGTTTTTATAACACAAGTTTCAAGGTAATCAGAATTATGTCGAATCGTCAGAGCGGCACTGTCAAGTGGTTTAACGACGAGAAAGGCTACGGCTTCATCACTCCTGAAAGCGGCCCGGACCTGTTCGTTCACTTCCGTGCAATCGAAGGCAATGGCTTCAAGAGCCTCAAAGAAGGCCAGAAAGTCAGCTTTGTTGCTGTCCAAGGCCAGAAAGGCATGCAGGCTGACCAGGTACAGATCCTGGGCTGACAGCCTCCGCTTTGAAAGAAACCCGGCTCTTGCCGGGTTTTTTCATGTCGCCGTAAAATGGAAATACCCTCAGCACCACTGGGCAACACACTCAGCCTCAGCCCGCTTTCTGCAACATGCGCAGCCCGGCCAGACCACAGGCCAGCGCAGGCAGCGCGATGGCCAGAAAAGGTGAAAAGCCGAACACCTGACTGGCAGGCCCCAGCAGATCCTGGATAATCCGGAACGTAAACCCGACAATCACTCCCGTGAACACCCGTTGGCCAAGCGTTACTGAACGCAACGGCCCGAAAATAAATGAAATGGCCATCAGCACCAGGGCAATCACTACCATAGGCTGCAGCACCTTGGTCCAGAAGGCCAGCCAGTACCGGCTGTTATTCAGATTCTGCTCGGCCAGATAGTGGATGTATCCCCATAACCCGGTAATCGACAGGGCATCTGGCTCAAGGATCACAATACTCAGCAGGTGGGGTGTCAGCTCTACATTCCAGGGTTGCTGGTCTGTATGTGTAACTTCGGTATGCTCCGGATAGAAGTGCGTTGTGGCGATATCATGTAGCATCCACTGTTCGTTCCGGTAAACCGCCTTCTGGGCAAAACTGGTGTTCTGCAGGACATGCTGGCCATCGAAGTTATAGCGGGTCACCCCCAGCAGTACGCCATGATGCTGCACCGAGTTGATATGGATAAACTCCCGGCCCTGCAGGTGCCATAAACCTTTCTTGCTGCTCTGGGCCTCACCCTGCCCCTGGGCTAGGGAGCGTCCGGCCTGGGCCGTATCTTCTGCCCAAGGGGCTACATACTCGCCCAGCACCAGCCCGAACAGCATCAGCAGCAGCATGGGCTTCATGACGGCCCAGACAATCTGTCCCAAAGACACCCCGGCCGCCCGCATCACTGTCAGCTCGCTGCTGCTGGCCAGGGTACCCAGCCCGATCAGGCAACCAATCAGCGCCGCCATGGGCAGCAGCTCATAAACCCGCCGCGGCAGGGTCAGGGTCACATAGATCAGGGCCTCCAGCGTACCGTACCCTCCCTCCACCTCACCCATTTCATCGATAAAGGCGAACAGGAATACCAGCCCCAGAATAATGCCCAGCACGGCCAAGATGGACATCAGCACACTCTGGCCAATATAGCGGTCAATCTTGCGCATCACGGGCCTCCCCGGTCACCCGGCGCTGCAACAGGCGCCAGCGGAGCGGCTCCCAGAAAAAGATCAGCAAGGCAATCAGCAGGAACAGCAGGTGCACCCACCACAACCCCAGATAAAGCGGCAGGCGGCCTTTGTCCAGTGCTCCCCTGACCCCGATCAGCGACGCCAGATAAGCCATATACAGCAGGATGGCCGGCAACAGCTTCAGATAACGCCCCTGACGCGGATTGACCCTGGATAACGGTACCGCCAGCAGGGTTACCACAAAAACCAGAACCGGCAGTGACAGCCGCCACTGCAGTTCGGCCTGATGCTCATGATCCCAGTGCCCCCACAGTGCAGCCGTAGGCCAGGTTTCCATTTTACCCACACCAAACGCCACACTGGGCCGGGAAAGCAGAAGCCCATAAGTGGTGTAATCAACTACCCGGTAATCAGCCTGGCCGGGCCGGCCATCATAGCGGCGGCCGTTTTCCAGGATCAGATAACGGCTACCATCAGGCTGGACCACCTGGCGGCCATGGTCAGCCACAACCACGGCCAGCCCCCGGGGCGTTTTGCCATCCTCCCGGGACACCACCGTTTCCGAGATAAAAACCTTGTGCAGCAGGGTCCGGTCACTGGACAGCTCCTGGGTATAGGTTACCCGCGAGCCATCCTTGAGGGTCTGAAAACGGCCGGGTACCAGGGTATCAAACTCCGTCAGTGCATCCTGGGCATCCAGGATACGCTGCACCTTGGCCAGCCCCCATGGAGTCAGCCAGAGACTGAGACAGGCCACCACCAAGGCCACCATCAGGGCTGGGCCCATGGTATAGGCCAGCAGCCGGCCTAGACTCATGCCCGTAGCCGCCAGCACGGCCATCTCGCTTTCCAGATAGAGGCGACCATAGGTCAGCAGGATGCCCAGAAACAGCCCGAGTGGCAGGATCAGCTGCAGAAAGCCCGGAATCCGGAATGAAATCACCGTAAACAGTACCCCGGGGTCCAGAATGCCCTGGGCGGCCTGGGCCAGATATTTGATAAAGCGGCCGCTCATCACGATCAGCAGCAGTACCGAGCTGACAGCACCAAGGGTAACCAGGAGTTCCCGCGACAGGTAACGAAAGATAATCAAACCAGACACTCCAGGGTCGTCAGGCTCCGGCGGCCCCATTCAGGCTGGCCCGCTCTGCTATCAGTTATCGGTCTGCTGACCAGTGACCCGCAAAAAAATAACGGGCATTATCCTGTAAAGCCATATTCTTGTCTTGGGGACACCACCAGATGCAATTTGTTGTCAAAAACACCAGCGCTGCCACCCTGAAAACCGCCAGTCTGGTACTGCCTGTCAGCGAAGGCCAGCTGTTTGGCCCCATCGCCCGGATGGTTGACCAGGCGGCTTCTGGCACCATCAGCCGCATCCTGGAGCAGGGGGACCTGCAGGGCAAGGCAGGCCGTACCCTGCTGTTGCCCCAGCAGCCAGGCATCAGGGCCAGCCGGATCCTGCTGGTCAGCATCGGCCAGCCGGATGAGCTCGACAGCCGCCAGTGGCGCAAAATCAGTACAGCGATCTGCACAGCCCTGAAAGACCTCAACGGTACAGATGCCAGTCTGGCCTTCCAGGACATTACCCTCAAGGACCGGGATGCCTATGCCAGCGCCCGCCTGCTGATGGAAAGCCTGGAAAGTGCCTGTTACAGCTTCCGGGAGTTCAAGACCCAGAAAAGCGAAAATATCCGGCTGCAGAAAATTACCCTGCTGGCCAGTACCGACCAGCAGCCTGCCCTGGAAAGCGCCGTAAGCCATGCCACAGCCATTGCCGCCGGCATGAGCTACACCCGCAATCTGGGTAACCTGCCGCCCAATATCTGCAATCCGGCCTGGCTGGCCAGCCAGGCCCAGACATTGGCCAAACAGTACAAAAACCTGAAAGTCGACATTCTGGAAGAAAAGAAACTCCGGACCCTGGGCGCTGGCGCTTTT
>DIDB01000013.1:1290-1654 GCA_002417905.1 Pseudomonadaceae bacterium UBA5811 | reverse complement strand
GACCCTGGGCGCTGGCGCTTTTCTTGCTGTTGCCAAAGGCAGCGACCAGCCACCCTGCCTGATCGTCCTGCAATACAACGGTGCGGCCAAATCAGAAAAGCCCCACGTTCTGGTGGGCAAAGGCATCACCTTCGATAGCGGTGGCATCAGCCTCAAACCTGGCGCTAGCATGGATGAAATGAAATATGACATGAGTGGTGCCGGAGCGGTACTCGGTGCCTTTGTCGCCGCCCTGGAGCTGCAACTGCCGGTCAATCTGGTCGGCCTGCTGGCCTGCGCGGAAAATATGCCCGATGGCCATGCCACCCGGCCAGGCGACATCGTCAACACCCTGAGCGGCCAGACAGTAGAAATTCTCAACACC
>DIDB01000013.1:0-1230 GCA_002417905.1 Pseudomonadaceae bacterium UBA5811 | reverse complement strand
TGCCGAAGGCCGGCTGGTCCTCTGCGATACCCTGACCTATGCCGAGCGTTTCAAACCGGCCGCGGTTATTGACGTGGCGACCCTAACCGGCGCCTGCGTGGTGGCCTTGGGTGCCCACACCACCGGACTGATGGCCAACAATGACGTGCTGGCCCAGCAGTTGCTGGCTGCAGGCAGCAAAGCCGATGACCGTGCCTGGCAACTGCCCCTGTTCGAGGAGTATCAGGAGCAGCTGGACAGCCCCTTTGCCGACATGGCCAATATCGGCGGCCCCAAGGCCGGCAGCATCACCGCAGCCTGCTTCCTGTCCCGCTTTGCCAAAAATTATCCCTGGGCTCACCTGGATATTGCCGGTACTGCCTGGGTCAGCGGCGGCAAGGACAAGGGTGCCACCGGCCGGCCGGTTCCGCTGCTGGTCCAGTACCTGCTGGACCAGCCCGCTCCGGCCGGAACAGGCAAGCCCCGCAAGGCGGCGGTCAGGAAACACAAGGGCAGCCCTGACCCCGCCACGGCATGACCCGCATCGAGTTTTACCGCCTGTCAGGCCCGGCAGATCGCCTGCAGGTGGCCTGCCGGCTGGCTGCCCGGGCGTGGCACCAGCGGCTGGCCGTGTTTATCCGCTGCCAGGATGAAGCCCAGAGCCAGCTCATGGATGAACTGCTCTGGAGCTTCCGTCCGGAGCGTTTCATTCCCCATGACCGCCACGCAGTCAATCCGCAGTCGCCGGTCGTAATTGGCCAGGATGAAATGCCTCTGGCCACTGGTGGACTGCTGCTCAACCTGCAGCCCACTCCGGCACCACATCTGGCCTGCTACAGCCGGGTTATCGAACTGGTCAGTCCGGAACTGGCCACGGCCTTCCAGACCAGTTTCCTGCATTACCGCCAGCTGGGCCATACGCCCCAGTCTGTCGAAATCCACGGCCAGCCGGTCCCGGCCAGCGCCTGATGCCCGCCAAAGCCGCCTGTCCGGGTGGCTTTGCCTTATACTTTTGCGCCTATCAACGAACAGCCGCTTTAAGGGTCCCGCTGCATGGACAAGACCTACCAGCCCCACGCCATTGAATCCCGCTGGTACAAGGAGTGGGAATCACGTCATTATTTCGCCCCCCAGGGCTCGGGTGAGCCCTACACCATCATGATTCCGCCGCCCAACGTCACGGGCAGCCTGCACATGGGGCACGGTTTTAACAATGCCATCATGGACGCCCTGATCCGCTGGCGGCGGATG
>DIDB01000027.1 GCA_002417905.1 Pseudomonadaceae bacterium UBA5811 | reverse complement strand
CTCCAGGCTTTCCATCACATCGGCGCCCAGCGTCCGGCTGCCGGCCGCCAGGCCAAAGCCGGACAGAAATCCCTGACACCACTGGACCAGTGCTTGGATCCGCCCGGCCAGAGGCTCGGTATCATCCGGCAGCAACAGGGTCAGGGCCAGTTCATCACCCTCCAGCTCACTGCGGGCCATGGCCTGCAGGCCCAGCAGCGCCTGCTGCAGGGGACCCTCTGGCAGGCTGCCCAGCTGTTCGGCCAGATCAGCCAGCCAGGGCTCCGGCGCAAAACCGGCGCCAGCACTGCTGCGGCCCAGCAGCAGCCCGTGGATTTCTGCAGGCGAAATGGCAATGTTGCTGCTGGCCAGCAGCGCGGCAACAGCCGCATAAGGCGATGTGGTGGTCGACATGACAGCTAGGCGTGAACCATGGCAATAACTAGAATGGCCGCCTATCCTAGCACCGGCAGACACAGCAAACCATGCGACTGCCCGTACCGGCCTTTTTTCCAGCCCTGCCGAGAATTTATGGATAACGAAGATCTGACCCTGCTGGCGACCCGGATCGACCAGCTGATCGGACGCATTGAGCAGCTTGAAACTGAAAACCGGACCCTGCGCAGCGAAGCAGACGCCTGGCAGCAGGAGCGTACCAGGCTGCTCGAAAAGAACGAAAATGCCCGTCATAAGGTCGAAGCCATGATTTCGCGCCTGAAAGCCCTGGAGCAGGACCCATGAATGCCACCCCTACCGTCACGGTTACGGTCACCATCCTCGACAAGGAATACTGCATTGCCTGTCCGCCGGAAGAGCGGGCAAACCTCGAGCAGTCAGCCCGCCACCTTGACCTGCGGATGCGCCAGATCCGCAGCCGGAGCCAAGGCAAGATCATCGGCACCGAGCGGGTTGCCGTCATGGCAGCCCTGAACATCACCCATGAGCTGCTGCACAGGGACAATGCGGGCAACACCTCCCGGGAGCTGCCCCAGGAGCAGGTCCGCCGCCTGCTGGAGCGGGTGGATACAGCCCTGACCGGCAGCCAGAATCCGGCGACCGGCAGCTGACAGACCGGAGCGGGACCAGGTTATACTGCCAGCAACTCCCTGGCATGTACGCCAGCCGGTGATGTCCCTCTCCCGATACGCAGCAAAACGGAGACTGTACGTGAAGCCGGTGTGCAGGTCCGCCAGACGGAAAGCCTTAAGGCTTCCGGCAGTCACCACCTTGAACTTTCGGGTTCAAGGGCCTACGCCAGCAGCGGCATGCCGGGGAGATCCTTTCTTGATTCATGCTGACAACCTGTCCCGCCCGGCCCTGCGCCGCCTGCTGCGCCAGAAGCGGCGGGCGCTTTCAGCCACCGGGCAGCAGCTGGCCAGCCGCCACCTCACCCAGCAGTTGCAGGCCCATCCCCTGCTCCGCCGGGCACGGCGGGTTGCTGCTTACCTGGCCAGTGACGGCGAAATCAGCCCGGCCGCCCTGCTCGAAACCCTGAAAAAACGGCACAGGGCCATTTATGTGCCCGTACTGAAACGCTGGCCCAGAACACGGATGGTCTTTCAGCGGGTGAAGCCAGATGAGCGCCTGTATCCCAACCGTTTCGGCATCCCGGAGCCCAGACCAAGAGCGTCACGGCAACCCCCCGTGTGGACTCTGGACCTGCTGCTGCTGCCGCTGGTCGGCTTTGATCCACAGGGAGGACGGCTGGGCATGGGCGGCGGCTTCTATGACCGGTTGCTGGCTTACCGCCTGCAGCGGCAGTACCTGACCGGTCCCCGGCTACTGGGGCTGGCCCATGACTGCCAGAAGGTTGATCTCTTGCCCCTGGAGGCCTGGGATATCCGGCTGGACGCAACCGTAACGGATGCAGGCTGGTACCCTGCAAGGCTGACCCGCTAAACCCGGCCGGCTAGCCGGGCCGCCGCTCCAGGATGGAAATATGACTGTCCCGCTCCGCCAGCAGGCTTTCGGTATAGCCTGTGGTCACCACGCCAAGACCAAACAGCAGAACCAGAATCCACAGAACATCAGGCTTACGCTTCATAGATCACGCGCCACTCCTTACTGGCGACAGCAGACGGCCGGACCGCAATAATCCAGGATCCGGACTGGAATCAAGAGACCCCGGGGCAGAAACCCGAGACGCCCAAAGCAGAGTATTCTGCCGGAGCGGCCCCCGGCATTTATTGATATCTGCCATGGAAAATGACAATCAGTCAGGGCAGCGTGACCATCCGCAGGCCGGTGCCCGGAACCTGGTCCTACTGCACTACCAGATTATTGAACAGCAGGTCATCGACCAGGGGCTTGCCCTCTTCCTGATCAAGCGCTTCCTGAACCTGTTTCAGGGCCGCCTGACGCAGTGTTTCCCTGGCTTCAGGTGTGGCCAGTGACTGGTCTGTCTGCCGGGCAAACAGCATGATCAGCTGGTTACGGATCAGCGGCTCATGGTAGCTGACCCGGGCAGCGTTATCCTCACCAGTGACCTGCAGGGCGATGTCTGCCTTGTAATACTGGATGGCCGGGCCACTGCCATAGTTGCCTACCAGCGCAGGAGACAGGCTGACATACACGACCCTGGGCACAGCTGCCCCGGCCTCGGTGCCCTCCTTGTTCTCCTCGCCCTCACTGGCCAGCCCGGGCAGGGCTACAAACAGCAGGCTGATCAGCAGAATCCAGCGTTTCATAAACACCTCGATACCGTCGGCGGTTACCCGCCGAACAATGGATTCAGGAGCGCGGAGCATAGGCAAAAACATCAGCCCGCATCTGGCGGGCATCCATTCCGGCAGCCACCAGCGCATCCAGGGTTGCATAAACCATAGCCGGGGAGCCGCTGGCATACACCTGCAGCCCCCGGAAATCACTGAAATCCTCACAGATGGCTTCATGCAGCAATCCCCGGCGACCTTCTCCGCCCGGCCCTTCACTGACCACCTGATGCAGGGTCAGGCCCGGCCAGTGCTGCCAGGCAGCCCAGTGTGACACACGGTAAAAGTCTCCAGCCTGGCGGGCACCCCAGTACAGATGCACTGGATAGGCAAAATGCATTGCCCGGCAATGCTCGATCAGACCCTGCATCTGGGCCATGCCGGTACCGGCTGCCACCAGGATCAATGGGCCATCCGGCAGCCGGGCCAGGTGGGCATCCCCAAACGGCAGACGGACCCGTATCCGGGCCTGGTGCTGCAGATAGCCGGGCCAGAGCCGGCTGCTGCCCTCCCGGGCCAGGATGTGCAGCTCCAGTTCCGGCCGGCCCGGCGCCGAGGCCAGTGAAAAGGCCGCATAGCTGCCATCCTCACGCTGCAGCTGCAGATACTGCCCGGCAAAATAGCGGGGCAGCCGGCCATCCAGCGGCCGCAGGATCACCTGATAGACATCACCACCCAGCGGCTGGCAGCTGACCAGCTGACAGTCCAGCATCTGCTCGGGACAGCCGTCCTGGACCAGCACTTCATCCCAGTGCAGCAGACAGTCACCCAGCGGCACGGCCTGGCAGGCCAGAACCTCGCCCTGGCGCCGTTCGCCGCCCGCCTGGCGCACCAGCCCCTCGACCAGCAGGGCCGCACAAGCCTGACAATCGCCCCGGGGACAGGCCTGCGGAACCGCCAGCCCTTCCCGCCGGGCGGCTTCCAGCAGGGTCTCTCCCGGCCACACCGCCAGCACCTGGCCTGAAGGCTGCAGGGTAACCTGTCGTGTTTCCCCGATGGCATGAGACATCATTCAGACCTCAGTCGATTCCCAGCTGGTCCCAGAGTGCATCAATCCGCTGCCGTACCGCATCATCCCGGACAATGGGCCGGCCCCATTCACGGCTGGTTTCCCCCGGCCATTTGTGGGTGGCATCCAGCCCCATCTTGGAGCCCAGCCCGGATACCGGCGAGGCAAAATCCAGATAGTCAATTGGTGTATTGTCGATCAGCACCGTATCCCGTCTGGGGTCCATCCGGGTCGTGATGGCCCAGATCACGTCATTCCAGTCCCGGGCATTGATGTCATCATCCGTGACAATCACAAACTTGGTGTACATGAACTGGCGCAGGAATGACCAGACACCCAGCATGACCCGCCGGGCATGCCCCGGATACTGCTTGCGGATGGTAACCACAGCCATCCGGTAGGAGCAGCCCTCCGGAGGCAGGTAAAAATCAGCAATTTCCGGAAACTGCTTCTGCAGGATGGGCACAAAGACCTCATTCAGGGCCAGTCCCAGAATGGCCGGCTCATCCGGCGGACGTCCGGTATAGGTGCTGTGATAGACCGGGTCCGGCCGGCTGGTGATCCGCTCAACCGTCAGCACCGGAAAACGGTCCACTTCGTTGTAATAACCGGTGTGATCACCATAAGGGCCCTCATCGGCCATATCTCCGGGATGGATATGCCCCTCCAGGATAATCTCGGCCCGGGCCGGCACCTGCAGGTCACTGCCCATCGCCTTGACCAGCTCGGTACGCTGGCCGCGCAACAGTCCGGCAAAGGCATATTCAGACAGGGTATCGGGCACTGGCGTAACCGCCCCCAGCAACGTGGCCGGATCAGCCCCCAGTGCAACCGCTACCGGATAGGGCCGGTCCGGGTATTTCTGGCACCACTCCCGGTAATCCAGCGCTCCGCCCCGGTGGCTGAGCCAGCGCATGATCACCCGGTTGCGGCCAATCACCTGCTGCCGGTAGATGCCCAGATTCTGCCGTTCCTTGCTGGGTCCCCGGGTGATGGTCAGCCCCCAGGTAATCAGCGGCCCCACATCGCCAGGCCAGCAGGTCTGTACCGGCAGCTGGCCCAGATCAACGGCATCGCCCTCCAGAACCACTGCCTGACAGGGGGCATCCCTGACCACCTTCGGCCCCATGGCCAGCACTTTCCGGAACAGCGGCAGCTTGCCCCAGGCATCTTTCAGCCCCCGGGGCGGTTCAGGCTCCTTCAGGAAGGCCAGCAGCCGGCCAATTTCACGCAGCTCGCTGACCGCTTCAGCCCCCATGCCCAATGCCACCCGCCGTGGGGTACCAAACAGGTTACCCAGCACCGGCATCGAATAGCCGGTGGGGTTTTCAAACAGCAGGGCAGGCCCCTGACGGCGCAGGGTCCGGTCACAGATTTCAGTAATTTCCAGCACCGGAGAAACCGGCAGGCTGACCCGCTTCAGCTCCCCCTGACGCTCAAGGGCTGCCATAAAATCACGCAGATCGGAATAGTGCATCTGGGCTTTCCTGCAGGGGCTGACGGGTACAAATCCGTTATTTGCGCTTCATGGACATGAAGAACTCATCATTGGTTTTCGTGTCCTTCAGCTTGTCCAGCAGGAATTCAATGGCGGCAATCTCATCCATCGGATGCAGCAGCTTGCGCAGGATCCACATCCGCTGCAGCTCCTCCTCAGAGGTCAGCAGTTCCTCGCGGCGGGTTCCCGAACGGTTGTAGTTGATTGCCGGGAAGACCCGTTTTTCCGCAATCCGCCGGTCCAGCTGCAGCTCCATGTTGCCGGTGCCCTTGAATTCCTCGTAGATCACCTCATCCATCTTCGAGCCGGTTTCCACCAGCGCCGTGGCCAGAATGGTCAGGCTGCCCCCCTCCTCGATATTCCGGGCCGCACCGAAAAAGCGCTTGGGTTTCTCCAGGGCATGGGCATCCACCCCACCGGTCAGCACCTTGCCGGAGCTGGGAATCACCGTGTTATAGGCCCGGGCCAGACGGGTAATGGAATCCAGCAGGATCACCACGTCCTTTTTGTGCTCCACCAGCCGCTTGGCCTTTTCGATCACCATTTCAGCCACCTGGACATGGCGGGCCGGCGGCTCGTCGAAGGTCGAGGCCACCACTTCACCCCGCACCGTACGCTGCATCTCGGTCACCTCTTCCGGGCGCTCGTCAATCAGCAGCACAATCAGGTGGCATTCCGGGTTATTGCGGGTAATGTTGCTGGCAATATTCTGCAGCATGATGGTCTTGCCCGCCTTGGGCGGAGCCACGATCAGCCCCCGCTGGCCCTTGCCGATGGGCGCACACAGGTCAATCACCCGGCCGGTCAGGTCCTCGGTCGAGCCGTTGCCCGCTTCCATTTTCAGGCGGTTGTTCGGGAACAGCGGCGTCAGGTTCTCGAACAGGATCTTGTTCTTGGCATTTTCCGGGCGGTCAAGGTTGATCGAATCCACCTTGAGCAGGGCGAAGTACCGCTCTCCTTCCTTGGGCGGCCGGATCTTGCCAAAAATGGTGTCCCCGGTCCGCAGGTTGAAGCGCCGGATCTGGCTGGGCGACACGTAGATGTCATCAGGCCCGGCCAGGTAGGAAGAGTCCGCCGAGCGCAGAAAGCCAAAACCGTCCTGGAGAATTTCCAGCACGCCATCTCCGGAAATCTCCTCCCCGCTCTTTGCATGTTTTTTCAGCAGGGCAAATATCACGTCCTGCTTGCGCGAACGGGCCATATTTTCGATGCCCATCTGTTCGGCCATTTCCAGCAGCTCGGCGATAGGCTTTTGCTTGAGTTCAGTCAGATTCATAGAAAGTCGGGAAGGAATGAGGGAAGCGTGCGCTCACCGGGAGCCACAGGCGGATGGAAAGAAGGCAGGTAACCCATGCTGTTTTCAGGCGGGGATGCGTCTGCAGCAGCCTGCATGAGCAACGCAAAAGAAATTGCGTTGCCGAATCTAGCACCCTGCAGGACTGACGTCCAGCCCGGACTGCCCCGTGCGGGCCGTCCGGCAGCTGTAAAGGCGGTAGTTACAGGTTTTCACCGAGGAAGGCGATCAGCTGGGACTTGGACAGGGCACCCACTTTGGTAGCTGCAACCTCCCCGCCCTTGAACAGCATCAGGGTCGGGATACCCCGCACACCATATTGGCCTGGAGTGGCCTGATTCTGGTCGATATTCAGCTTGCAGACGTTCAGGCGGCCTTCGTACTCACGGGCCACCTCATCCAGCACCGGAGCAATCATCTTGCAGGGGCCACACCATTCGGCCCAGTAGTCAACCAGCACCGGGCCTTCGGCCTGAAGAACGTCCTGCTCGAAACTGTCATCAGTTACGTTGGTAATATAATCGCTCATGGATTGCTCCAGGGGGTCGGGTCATCAACAGCTCTCATGATAGCCCGGGACAGTCCATAGCGGAAAGTTGCCCGTTCCCCGTCCCAGGACAAACTGTCCCGCCTGTGGCCGGGGGCGCCCGGCTGGTCCGGGCAGGGCGTACTGCAGGAGCCCCCGGCGCATTGGCGCAGCCTGAAGCCCATGGCACGATGGCCGGCAAATTATTGCGAGAAACTCAGAGAATGCCGCAAACCACCCGAAATTATCCCCTGATTGCCGCCATTGACCTGGGCTCGAACAGTTTTCATATGGTGCTGGCCCGCACGGACGGTGGCAACCTGCGAATTCTTGAACGTCTCGGGGAAAAGGTACAGCTGGCGGCCGGAATTGACGAAAACCGCCTGCTTACGGAAGACGCCATGCTGCGCGGCCTGAACTGCCTGAGCCGCTTTGCCCAGATGGTCAGCACCCTGCCCGCCGAAGCGGTCCGGATCGTGGCCACCAATGCCCTGCGGGTCGCCCGCAACCGGGCCGATTTCATCCACCGGGCCGAAGCCATCCTCGGCCACCAGGTCGAAGTCATTTCCGGCCGGGAAGAAGCCCGGCTGATTTACCTCGGCGTGGCCAATACGGTACCCAGCATTGCAGGCCACCGGCTGGTGGTGGACATCGGCGGCGGCAGCACCGAGTTTGTTATTGGCCAAGGCGGCGAATCCCTGCTGCGCGAGAGCCTGCAGATGGGCTGTGTCAGCTTCACCAGGCAGTTTTTTCCGGATGGCCGGATTACCCAGACCCGCTTCGCCCAGGCCTATACCGCCGCCCGGCTGGAGCTGATGACCATCGAAAACGGCCTGCACCAGCTGGGCTGGCAGGAGGCCATGGGCTCCTCGGGCACCATCCGTTCCGTTGGCCAGGCCATTGCGGCCGGCGGCAGCGGCAATGGCGAGGTCAGCCGGGACGGCCTGGCCTGGCTGAAACGCCGGCTGCTGAAAACGGGCGAAGTGGACAAAATTGATCTGGAAGGCATCAAGCCGGACCGCCGTAGTGTGCTGCCCGCCGGGCTGGCCATTCTGGAGGCCGCTTTTGACGCGCTGGAACTGACCAGCATGCACTGCTCCGAAGGGGCCCTGCGCGAAGGCGTGCTATATGATCTGATTGGCCGCCATCACCATGAGGATGTCCGGGAGCGGACTCTCAGTGACCTGATGACCCGCTACCGGGTGGACCGCAGCCAGGCGGCCCGGGTTGAAGCCAAGGCGCTGGAGGCCTTTGACCAGGTCCGCGAAGCCTGGTCACTGGATGAAGAGCTGGACCGCGAGCTGCTCAGCTGGGCCGCCCGGGTTCATGAGATCGGTCTGGACATTGCCCACTATCATTACCACAAGCACGGCGCCTACCTGATCGAGCACTCGGATCTGCCCGGTTTTTCCCGGGATGACCAGCAGACCCTGGCCCTGCTGGTGCGGGGGCACCGGCGCAATATCCCCAAAAGCCGCCTGCAGGAGCTGGGGGCAGACAGCCCGCGACTGGTACGGCTCTGCGTGCTGCTGCGCTTTGCCATCCTGTTCCATCATATCCGTGGCCCCCAGGAAGCCCCGGCCACCCGGCTGATGGCGCTGGACAGCAGTCTGGAAATCACCTTCCCGGAAGGCTGGCTGGCGGCCCATCCGCTGACCCTGGCCGATTTCGGGCAGGAAGCCGGCTGGCTGGCACGGATCGACTTTACCCTGAAGGTCCAGTAAGCCACGGGCCCCGGCGGACTGCCACAGCCCGCCGGCCCCTCAGCGCAGCACGCCGCTATCGCTGGCGCTGGTCAGCCGCTCCAGCAGGACGCTCTGGGCACTGCGGGAAACCTGATGCCCGGTCGGAGCCAGCCGCACATAGCGGCCATCCGGCTGCAGCACCCAGCACTGGGCATTGTCGTGCAGATAGAGATCCAGCTCCTTTTTCACCCGGGTAATCAGCTTGCGGCCCTCAACCGGAAAACAGGTCTCCACCCGCCGGTCCAGATTGCGCTCCATCCAGTCGGCGCTGGAGAGGTACAGTTTTTCCTCGCCACCGTCATTCAGGAAGTAGTAGACCCGGCTGTGCTCCAAGAAGCGGCCAACAATCGAGCGCACCTGGATATTGTGTGATACCCCCGGAATACCCGGGCGCAGGCAACACATGCCCCGGACAATCAGGTCGATTTTCACCCCGGCCTGACTGGCCCGGTACAGGGCCTTGATGATTTTGGCATCGGTCAGGGAGTTGACCTTGGCAATGATATGGGCTGGCCGCCCCTCCTGGGCATGCTGGGCTTCCTGGGCAATCAGGTCCAGCATGCCTTTCTTCAGGGTGAAGGGCGCATGCAGCAGCTTTTTCATCCGCAGGGCCTTGCCCATACCGATCAGCTGGCCAAACAGTTTGGCCACATCCTCGCAAAGGGCCTCATCCGAGGTCAGCAGGCTGTAATCGGTATACAGCCGGGCATTGCCGGTGTGGTAATTGCCGGTGCCCAGATGGGCATAGCGGACAAAGTCCTCGCCCTCGCGGCGCAGGATCAGCATCATCTTGGCGTGGGTCTTGTAGCCCACCACCCCATAGATCACCACGGCCCCGGCCTGCTGCAGGCGGGATGCCAGCGCCAGGTTGGACTCCTCGTCAAAACGGGCCCGCAGCTCCACCACTGCCGTTACCTCCTTGCCATTGCGGGCCGCCTCAACCAGGGCGTCCACAATTTCCGAGTTGGCACCACTGCGGTACAGGGTCTGCTTGATCGCCACCACAGCCGGGTCCTTGGCCGCCTGGCGCAAAAGGTCCACCACCGGGGTGAAGGACTCAAAGGGATGCAGCAGCAGCACATCCTGGCGGGACAGGCTCTGGAAAATATCCTCGATATTCTGCAGGGGGCGTGGAATGCAGGGAGTAAAGGGCCGGTACTGCAGCTCAGGGTGACTGTCCAGACCGGTTACACTGAACAGCCGGGTCAGGTTGACCGGACCATTGACCCGGTACAGCTCCAGCTCGCTCAGGCCAAACTGGCGCAGCAGCTGGTCGGTCAGGTGCTGCGGACAGTTATCCGCCACCTCCAGCCGGACCGCATCGCCATAGCGCCGGGCAAACAGCTCGCCCCGCAGGGCCCGGGCCAGGTCATCCACATCCTCATCCACCGACAGGTCTGCATTGCGGGTCAGGCGGAACTGGTAGCAGCCCTTGACCTTCATGCCCTGGAACAGGTCGTCGGCATGGGCATGGATCATGGAGGACAGGAACACAAAGTTGTCACCGGGCCCGGCGGCTTCTTCCGGAATGCGGATAATCCTTGGCAGCACCCGGGGCGCCGGCACAATGGCCAGACCGGAGTCCCGGCCAAAGGCATCCGTCCCCTCCAGCTCCACAATAAAGTTCAGGCTCTTGTTGACCAGCAGCGGGAACGGATGGGTCGGGTCCAGCCCGATGGGCGTCATGATCGGCGCAATCTCGTCACAGAAGTAACGCCGTACCCAGGCCTTGACCCGGGGCGTCCAGTTGCGCCTACGGATAAAGTTGATGTTCTGCCGGGCCATTTCCGGCAGCAGGACATCATTGAGAATGGCGTACTGGCGCTGGACCTGGGCGCTGACCACTCCGGAAATCTGCACCAGGGCCTGATGGGGCAGCAGCCCGTCCGCTCCGGCCTGCTCCCGGGCAAAAGCAATCTGCTTTTTCAGGCCCGCCACCCGGATCTCGAAAAATTCATCCAGGTTGCTGGAGAAAATCAGCAGGAATTTCAGCCGCTCCAGCAGCGGGCAGGACTCGTCCAGCGCCTGGTCCAGCACCCGGATATTGAACGCCATCAGCGACAGCTCGCGGTTGATGTACAGGCTGCAGTCATCCAGACCGGGCACTGTCACTGGCGGGCTGGCCGGCCCTGCACTGGCTGCTTCCCCGGGCTGTGGTGCGGCGGCCGGCGGCACTGCAGGCGCTGCTTCGCTCACGGTGGATTCCGGGGGCTCCGGGGTCGTGCCCTGCCCGGTCTTGCTGAGTCCTTCATCAATCATTGCTTGGCCTCGCAGGTTCAGTCGCCCTGTTTCAGTCGTTGTGCCGCATATTTGGCAAAGTAGGTGAGAATGCCATCGGCTCCGGCGCGCTTGCAGGCCATCAGCGACTCCATGATCACCGCCTCGTCCAGCCAGCCATTCTGGATGGCAGCCATGTGCATGGCATACTCGCCGCTCACCTGGTAGACAAAGGTTGGCACCCGGAACTCGTCCTTGACCCGCCGGACAATATCCAGATAAGGCAAGCCCGGTTTGACCATGACCGAATCAGCCCCTTCCGCCAGATCCAGGGCAATTTCGTGCAGAGCCTCATCACTGTTGGCCGGGTCCATCTGGTAGTTGTACTTGTTGCCCCGGCCCAGGTTGCCGGAAGAGCCGATGGCATCGCGGAACGGGCCGTAATAGGCACTGGCGTACTTGGCGGAATAGGCCATGATCCGCACATTGTGATGCCCCCCGGCTTCCAGCGCCTCGCGCATGGCCATGATCCGGCCATCCATCATGTCCGAAGGCGAGACAATCTGTGCCCCGGCTTCCGCATGGGACAGGGTCTGGCGGATCAGGGCCTCAATGGTAATGTCGTTCAGCACATAGCCCTGGTCATCAATGATGCCATCCTGGCCATGCACGGTATAAGGGTCCAGTGCCACATCCGTCATCACCCCCAGTTCGGGGAAATTCGCGCGCAGGGCCCGGACGGCCCGCTGTACCAGCCCGTCCGGATTCCAGGCCTCGGCCGCATCCAGCGACTTGCGCTCCGGCGGAATAAAGGGAAACAGGTCAATGCAGGGAATGCCCAGCGCCACCAGCTCTTCGGCCTCACGCAACAATTCGTCCACCGACAGCCGCTCGACACCGGGCATCGAGGCCACTGGCTCCCGCCGCCGCTCACCATCCAGGATAAACACTGGGAGAATCAGGTCATCCGTGCTCAGCCGGTGCTCCCGCATCAGCCGGCGGGAAAAGTCATCGCAGCGGTTACGGCGCAGACGGGTGGCGGGAAATAACCGGCTGGCAGATACAAGGCTCACGGCAGACTCCTGGCCCGCAGGGCGGGCATATATGACAGTTATAGGTTAACTGGATGACCAAATGATGACAGGCGCACCGTTTCCGGTGACAACCCCATACAATCATTCATTGTGTCGGTCCCCCGGCGGTCTGCCAATGCGCCGCAAGTACAAGCTTCTGAAACAGCCGCGCCGGAACCACGGCCGGGCCAGGCGGGCAGACCGGCCGGCGGCTGTCATACCGTCTCCCTTTTACCAGAACAAGAGGACGTTCCCATGACCAAAAAGATCGCGGTAATTCTCTCCGGCTGCGGCGTTTACGACGGCTCGGAAATTTACGAAAGCGTACTGACCCTGCTGCGCCTTGACCAGCAGGGTGCCCAGGTGCAGTGCTTTGCCCCGGACATGCCCCAGATGCATGTAATCAATCACCTGACCGGCGAGGAATCCCCGGAAACCCGCAATGTACTGGTCGAAGCCGCCCGGCTGGCCCGGGGCCAGATCAAGAACCTGAAAGAGGCCCGGGCCGACGACTTTGACGGACTGATCATTCCGGGCGGTTTCGGGGCGGCCAAAAATCTCTCCAACTTCGCCGTCAAGGGCGCGGCCTGCAGTGTCCAGCCGGATGTGCTGGCCCTGGCCAGAGCCTTTGCCCAGGCCGGCAAGCCGATCGGCCTGATCTGTATTGCCCCGGCCATGGCCGTACAGATTTATGGAGCCGGGGTATGCTGCACCCTCGGTCAGGAGGACAGCGATGCCG
>DIDB01000177.1 GCA_002417905.1 Pseudomonadaceae bacterium UBA5811 | reverse complement strand
CCCGGTCGCGGGCTTCCCGGGCCACGGCGCTGCGATTGCGGTCCAGGGTTTCAATTTCGGGCAGGAAGTGGATTTCTGCCTCAAGCTGTCCCTGGCGCAGCAGGCGGTCCAGATGGGAAAGCAGGTCATCTTCACCGATAAAGGGGGCAATCCGGGTATCGGGCTGGCCCCGCAGCCGGTAGCAGATGGCCACTGGCTGGACTGGCAGCCCGGTTTCGGTCACACAGCGCAGCAGGCGGGAATGGAAAGGCAGCAGGTGGCTGCCATCAGTGGTGGTGCCTTCCGGAAAAATCACCAGCGAATGCCCCTGGCGCAGGCAGCCCGCCAGCTCCCGGATCACCGGCTCCAGGTCGCCGCTGCCGCGCTGGATAAACAGGGTGCCGGCCTCTCTGGCCAGGCAGCCGGCCAGCGGCCAGTCCCGGACATCGGCCTTGGACAGGAAGGAAAGCGGCGCCAGACTGCCCAGCAGTGGAATGTCGGTCCAGGACACATGGTTGGCCAGCCAGAGCGCCGGGTGCTGGGGCGGGGCTCCGTTCAGGGTGATCCGGATCGGCAGGCAGGCGGCAATCTGTGCCAGAAACCAGCGGGTAACCCGCTGGCGCCGGGCCAGAAAGTGCTGGCCGGACAGATGGGCCTCCAGGCGGAAGCTGGCCGCAACGGCCAGGGCGGCCGTGAGAACCAGGGCCAGACGCAGGTAAGACAGGTATCGGCGCAACATCATGGATCAGCGGGTTTCCTTGCAAGAGGCGGGATTCAGACAGCTGTCTTGAAGTGACGGGCGTAACGGGGGCAAAGTTCATCGCGGCGCAGCAGGATCATGATATCGGCCGACTGGAATTCCTGATCCCAGCAGGGGGCACCACAGACCCGGGCACCGAGTCGCAGGTATGCCTTGAGCAGCGGGGGCATCTCGGCAATCACGTTGCCGGGCAGCGGCTGGAAGGGCAGCGGATTGCGTGGTTCAGCCTGCAGCCGGTCGCTGGCCGGATGGCGCTCCAGCAGGCGCTGGGTAATGGCCTGGGCCTGGATGCCGCCATCACGCATGGGAATGCTGACGCAGCCCATCAGGTACTGGTAATTGCCCTTGTTCAGGATATCGGCCAGGGCGCCCCAGAGCACGGCAATGGTGGCACCGTTGCGGTAGTCGGCATCCACGCAGGTCCGGCCCACTTCCAGTACGGCGGCATCCAGACTGGTCAGCCCCTGCAGGCAAAACTCCTGTTCGCTGTAAAAGCCGCCCAGCCGCCGGGCGGCCTGCTGGTCGAGCAGGCGGGTGGTGGCGACCAGCTGGCCGCTGGCCCGGTCCCGGACCCCGATGTGCATGCAGTGGGCATCAAAGGTGTCCACGTCCAGCCCGCTTTCGGCTCCCTGCAGGCGGGCCCCGAATTCGGTACTGAACACACGGTAACGCAGGCGCTGGGCTTCCTGCAGGGCCTGTTCACCATAGAGGCGCTCGGCCTGCAGACAACGGGAAGTGCGGGAGGAAGTGGAAGGGCTGGTCATGCTGTCTAGTTCCTTTGCCATCAATGTGGGCTATACCGGCAGCTCAGCCGGATCTCTGGTTTCCGGCTGCCGGTTCAGGCTAGGCAGGCGCAGTGTCAGCGCTGTGACGGGCAGATGATGGCTGGGTGACAGGTCCGGCTGTCCGGACTGGCCCCTGTGGCCAGTCCGCTGTTAAGGTGCAGCTCCCTCCCGTGCAGGAGCCTTCCGGGCATGCGTGTTTCCGGCTCACCCGCGCTGGCCGGCCCGGTCTGTCCGGTGTTTCCCTGGCGTCCGGGCAACCAGTTCCGGCTGCTGGTGGACGGACCACAGTTTTTTCCGGTGATGCTGGCCGCCCTTGACCAGGCCCGTGACTGGGCCGTGCTGGAGTTTTATCTGGTCGAGGACGGGCAGTGTGCCGGACGGCTGGTCAGCGCCCTGGTGGCTGCAGCCCGGCGGGGTGTCCGGGTGCGCTGCCTGTTTGACGGGTTCGGCTGCCTGAAGCTGGCTGGGGACCAGCGGATGGCCCTGATGGAGGCCGGGGTGGTGCTGCGGCTGTACAATCCCCTGGTCAGCCGCTGGCATCGCCAGAATTTTCACCGGGACCACCGCAAACTGCTGCTGGTGGATGGCCAGTGCGGTTTTATTGGTGGTGCCGGAATTACGGATGAGTTCTGGAATCCGCAGCAGCCCGGCCTGTGCTGGCATGAGGTGATGGTGGAAGTCCGGGGGCCGTTGCTGCAGGACTGGCTCCTTCTGTTTGACCGGCAGTGGGCCCGGGTGGCCCGGCGCTATATCTGGCAGTTGCCCCTGCCGGGCTACGTTCTGCCGGTGCCACCGTTGCCGGCAGAGCCTGGGGGCATGGGCCGGCTGGCCTATTCGGCGGCCCGCCAGCATCTGGATGTGCTGCGCAGCCTGCTGCAGCGGCTGGCCCGGGCCAGGAGGCGGATCTGGCTGGCCACGCCCTATTTCCTGCCCACCGGCAAGGTGCGCCGGGCCTTGGTCCGGGCCGCCCGGCACGGTGTCGAGGTGCAGCTGCTGCTGACCAGCCAGAACACCGATCATCCGCCAGTGCGTTATGCCGGACAGCGCTATTACACCGGGCTGCTGCAGGCCGGTATACGGATTTATGAATATCAGCCGGCGTTCCTGCATCTGAAGATGGTGCTGGTGGATGACTGGGTCAGCCTGGGGTCCTGCAATTTTGATCACTGGAACCTGTTGTGGAATCTGGAGGCCAATCTGGAGTCCACTGATCCCGGCCTGGTGCAGGCCGTCGCCACCAGCTTTGCCCGGGACTTTGCCCTCAGCCATGAAGTCCGCCGGGCTGACTGGCAGTGCCGGCCCTGGTGGACCCGTTTCTACCAGTTTCTGTTTGGCCGGCTTGATCGTTTGCTGATGAACCTTTTCAATCAGCGTCACTGAACCGGAATTTTTAATGACCTGCTGTACCGGAGGAGCTATGTCGGCCAGGAAAATCCTGATGCTGGTGGGGGACTACGCTGAAGATTACGAAACCATGGTGCCTTTCCAGGCCCTGTCCATGGTGGGGCACTGTGTGCATGCGGTCTGTCCGGGCAAGCAGGAGGGCGATACGGTCCGGACTGCGATCCATGATTTTGAGGGCGACCAGACCTATAGCGAAAAGCCCGGCCACCTGTTCCGGCTGAACCAGAGCTTTTCCGCTGTCCGGGCCGGGGACTACGATGCCCTGCTGATTCCGGGCGGCCGGGCGCCCGAGTACCTGCGGCTGGATGCACAGGTGCTGGCACTGGTGCAGGCCTTTGACCGGGCCGGCAAGCCGATTGCCGCGGTCTGCCACGGTGCCCAGCTGCTGGCGGCAGCGGGCGTGCTGAACGGGCGGGCGTGCAGTGCCTATCCGGCCTGTGCCCCGGAGGTCCGGCTGGCGGGCGGGCAGTACATGGACATTCCGCTGGATCAGGTGCATGTGCAGGGCAATCTGGTCACGGCGCCCGCCTGGCCCGCCCATCCAGCCTGGCTGGCAGCCTTTCTGGCGCTGCTGGGCACCCGGATTACCCTGTAACGGATGGCCGGATCACTCAGGCGTTCTGGCCCGGCGGCCCAGAAGAAAAAACAGCACCGGCTGGTCAAGCGGCTCAGCCGCCTGTTCTGGAATGTGCTGTTCCGGGCAGCCAGCCGCCTGTCTTCGCGGCCGGTCTGTGGCGGGGATGGCCCGGTGGTCTCGCTGACCACCTATGGCACGCGGCTCCAGCAGGTGCACCTGGCCATTGAATCGGTTGCCTGGGGCCGGGTCCGGCCAGGGCGGCTGATTCTCTGGCTGGATGAGCCCGCGGCGCTGGCCGCTCTTCCGGCTTCGCTGATCCGGCTGCAGGCCCGCGGGCTGGAGATTCTGCCCTGTCCGGACTATGGCCCGCACAAAAAGTATTTTCCCTTTGTCAGCGGGGAAGTCCTGGACCGGCCACTGGTCACGGCTGATGACGATACGCTGTATCCGCCGGGCTGGTTGCGGGATCTGCTGGCGGCCCACCGGCAGACACCGGACTGTGTGGTGGCCCACAAGGGCAAGCAGGTCCGGCTGCAGGCCGGACAGCTGGCGCCGTATCTGGACTGGCCCCATTACACCGGCCGGGAGGCCAGCATCTGCAACGTTGCTGTGGGTGCAGGAGGCGTCCTGTATCCAGCCCCCTTTCTGGCCGTGCTGAAACAGGCTGGGGAAGGCTTTATGCAGTGCTGTCCAGCGACGGACGACCTCTGGCTGCACCTGCAGGCCTTGCGGAATGGCTATCGGGTGCGGCTGATTTCGGCCAGCCCGGCCCACTTTCCGGTGATTGCCGGCAGCCAGCCGGCCGGGCTGTATCGCCGTCTGAACCGGGCGGGCGGCAATGATGCGGTAATTGCCAGGCTCTATGGCCCGCCGGAACGGGCGCTGCTGCAGGCAGCACTGGCCCGTCTGGCGGGGTGAGCGAGGCTCCCGTCAGGCAGAAAAACGCTACAGTGATGGCCATCAAACGGCCCCGGTACGGGCCGGCATGCAAGGATCTGATGCTTATGGACAGGGAAGCGCTTGCCGAACGGGATATCTGCAGCAAATTTATTACCCCGGCCATCCTGCAGGCCGGCTGGGGCAGCCACAAGCAGATCCGCGGGGAAGTCAGCTTCACCAGGGGGGCGCGTCGTGGTACACGGCCAGTTGCATGGCCGGGCATAAAAAACCCGGCCAGGGCCGGGCTTTTCTGCTGCAGGAGGCCGGGTTATTTCACCTGGACTACCTGGCTTTCAGCGATTTTCTGTTTCCATAGCGCCGGGCCGGTGATATGCACGGACTCGCCCTTGCTGTCCACGGCAACCGTAACCGGCATGTCCTTGACCTCGAACTCGTAGATGGCTTCCATGCCCAGGTCGGCAAAGGCCAGCACTTCGGCTTTCTTGATGGCCTGGGCCACCAGGTAGGCGGCGCCGCCCACGGCCATCAGGTAAACGGCCTTGTTGTCGCGGATAGCGTCGATGGCCGCCGGGCCGCGCTCGGATTTGCCGATCATGCCCAGCAGGCCGGTCTGTTCCAGGAGCTGGCGGGTGAGCTTGTCCATCCGGGTGGCGGGGGTCGGGCCGGCCGGGCCAACCACTTCGTCGCGGACCGGATCAACCGGGCCGACGTAGTAGATAAAGCGGCCGTTCAGGTCAACCGGCAGGGTTTCGCCCTTGTTCAGCATGTCGACCATGCGTTTGTGGGCGGCGTCGCGGCCGGTCAGCATTTTGCCGTTCAGCAGGATGGTTTCACCTGGCTTCCAGCTCTGTACGTCTTCCGGCGTGATGGTGTCCAGGTTGACGCGGCGGGCGCTGGGGCCGGCTTCCCAGACGATCTGCGGGTAGGCGTCCAGATCCGGGGCTTTCAGTTCGGCCGGGCCGCTGCCATCCAGCACAAAGTGGGCATGGCGGGTGGCGGCGCAGTTGGGGATCATGCACACCGGCAGGGAGGCGGCGTGGGTCGGGTAGTCCTTGATCTTGACATCCAGCACGGTGGTCAGACCGCCCAGGCCCTGGGCACCGATGCCCAGCTGGTTGACCTTCTCGAACAGTTCCAGTCGCAGTTCTTCAACGCGGTTTTTCGGGCCGCGGGCCTGCAGTTCGTGGATGTCGATTTCATCCATCAGGGATTCTTTGGCGAGAAGGGCCGCTTTTTCGGCGGTGCCGCCGATGCCGATGCCGAGCATGCCGGGCGGACACCAGCCGGCGCCCATGGTCGGCACGGTTTTCAGTACCCAGTCCACGATGGAGTCGGACGGGTTGAGCATGGCCATTTTCGACTTGTTTTCCGAGCCGCCGCCCTTGGCCGCCACATCGATTTCGATTGTGTTGCCGGGCACGATCGAGTAGTGGATAACCGCCGGGGTGTTGTCTTTGGTGTTTTTGCGGGCGCCGGCCGGGTCGGCAAGGATGGAGGCCCGCAGTACGTTGTCCGGGTTGGTATAGGCGCGGCGCACCCCTTCGTTGATCATGTCGTCAACGCTCAGGGTGGCGCCATCCCAGCGGACGTCCATACCGACGCGGACAAAAACGGTGACGATGCCGGTGTCCTGACAGATCGGGCGGTGGCCGGTGGCGCACATGCGCGAGTTGATCAGGATCTGGGCGATGGCATCCTTGGCGGAGGGGGAGGCCTCGTGCAGGTAGGCCTCGTGCATGGCCTGGATGAAGTCGATGGGGTGGTAGTAGGAAATAAACTGCAGTGAGTCAGCGACGCTCTGGATCAGGTCTTCCTGCTTAATCACGGTCATGCAATGCGTCCTCGTTTCTGGCGTGGGGAACAACCGGTGCGCGTCTTTAGCCTTGCGCGCCTGTAGTGTACGGCCCGGGTGCGGCAGTATAACGCTCCTGCAAGGCCGGGGCATCCGGGCAGAGTGCCAGCCCGTTCTCCGGGCTGACATAGGACCATTGGCGAACGGCCAGGGCGTTCAGAGCAGGGTGTCACCAACCCTGAGAATTTTCAGGGTGTTGGTGCCGCCGGTGGCGTGGTAGCGGTCGCCCTTGGTCAGGATGACCCAGTCCCCCGGCTCAACGGCATTGCGCCGCAGCAGCTCATCAACCGCCGCCTGGCTGACCTTGTCGGCCGGGTAGTCCAGCGGATCAAAGGGGATGGTCTGGACGCCCCGGAACAGGGCCACCCGCGCCTGGGTGCCCGGCTGGGGAGTGAAGGCGAAAATGGGCACCGAGGAGCGGATGCGCGACATGATCAGTGTGGTAAAGCCGCTTTCGGTCAGGCTGATGATGGCCTTGACGTTGGGGAAGTGGTTGGCGGTGTACATGGCAGCCAGCGCGGTGCTTTCGTCGCAGCGGGTAAAGGTCTGACCAATGCGGTGGTGAGAGTGGGTGCTGGTCGGGTGTTTTTCCGCGCCCAGGCAGATGCGGGCCATGGACTGGATGGTTTCCACCGGGTAGTCACCGGCTGCTGTTTCCGCAGACAGCATCACGGCATCGGTGCTGTCCAGAACGGCATTGGCCACATCGGAGACTTCGGCCCGGGTGGGCATCGGGCTGTGGATCATGGATTCCATCATCTGGGTGGCGGTAATCACGATCTTGTTGTTGGCCCGGGCGTGGGCAATGATTTTTTTCTGGATGCCCACCAGTTCGGCATCGCCAATTTCCACGCCCAGATCACCACGGGCGACCATGACGCCATCGCTGGCGAGGATCAGGGCGTCCAGGGA
>DIDB01000005.1 GCA_002417905.1 Pseudomonadaceae bacterium UBA5811 | reverse complement strand
GGCGGGAAGATAGCAGGGCAGCTGCTGGTGCTGGTAGCGGCAGGCCCGGATATCGTGGACCAGCTGGCACAGCAGGCCGGGCGTCAGCAGTGGCATATCCACGGGGCAGACCAGCAGCGCCTGCTCCGGCTGTTGCCGGGCTGCGGCCAGCAGGCCACCCAGTGGCCCCCGGCCTGGAAGCGGGTCCGGGCAGTCCGGGCTGCCGGCCCGGATGACCTGCTGGCAGCCCGCCAGGTGCAGGAGCTGCGCCAGATGCTGGTCCATCCTGACTCCGAACCAGTCCAGCCGGGCTTTGTCCTGATCCATCCGGCTGGACGCCCCGCCGGTCAGCAGCACGCCCAGCATGGGTCAGCCGCCGATGGCCGCAAAGTGGCGGTTGCCGCCACTCTGGTCAGCCAGCAGGGCATGCCCGGCTGCCTTGAGTTGTATCAGCTGTTGCAGGCGTCGCCGCAGTGCGGCCTGCTGGTCGTCATCCTGCAGCAGGTCGCGCAGGCTGTGCCCCTGGCCGGTAAACAGGCACAGGTGCAGGGCTCCCCGGGCCGAGACCCGCAGCCGGTTACAGCTTTCACAGAACTTCGGACTGTAGGGCAGGATAAAACCAAGCCGGCCGGCATAGTCCGGATGGCGGAAATCCCGGGCCGGGCCAGCATCTGCCGGTCGCCGGATTTCCTGCCAGCCCTGCCGGACCAGCTGGTTCAGCCAGTCTTCACCGCGCAGATGCTGTTGCGGATACCAGGCCGCGTTGTCATGGGTGCGCATCAATTCGATAAAGCGCAGGGTCAGGGGGCGTGACCTCAGCCAGTCAAGAAAGGCCGGACGTTCAAGGGCGCTGTGCTCGCGCAGCAGGACCGTGTTGATTTTGAGTGCCCAGCCATCAGCAAGGGCAAAGTCGATGTCGTCGAGCAGTCGGGGCAGGCGGTCATGGCCGGTAATCCGGGCAAAGCGTTCGGGGGACAGGCTGTCCAGCGAGATATTGAGCTGGTCCAGACCGGCTGCCCGCCAGTCTGCCAGATGCTGGCGCAGTTTCAGGCCATTGGTGGTCAGGGCTAGGGTCTGCAGGCTGTCCTGCTGGCGGAGATCATGCAGGATAGCCGGCAGATCCCGGCGCAGGCTGGGTTCGCCGCCAGTCAGCCGTATCTTGCGGGTGCCAAGGTGCGCGAAGGCCCAGGCCAGCCGGCGGATTTCCGCCCGCCCGAGCAGTGGCTCCGGCCTGGCGCCTCCTGGCTGGTAACCGTCAGGCAGGCAGTAGCTGCAGCGCATGTTGCAGGCATCGGTCAGGGACAGCCGCAGGTAGCGGAACTGGCGTCCCCAGTGGTCATGCAGGATCACATCGGGCTTCCCGGGGATGAACAGGTTATCCGGGCTGGCCCGGAGCATGGAATTTCAGCATACCCTCCAGCCAGAGCATAGTACGGCATGGCCAGTTCGTAAGGCTTCCCGGCGGGGCGGGGCCGATCGGTATTCTGGTTCGCTACGTGCTGGTTTTGTGGGGCTGCCATGGGAGCAGATGTGGTGAAATGTACCTGATAGTTAATGGCCTGGACCCGTAGTTACCGGGATTCTGGTGTTGCTGGCCAGAAGGTCTGTTTCCTGACCGGCCGGACTGGATACAGGCAGTAACATTGGGCAGTCAAAGGTTTTTTTCGGCTATTGGAGGTTTCTTTTTCATGAAAATCACAAAATACTTACATGCTTTTTGTAAAACTATGTAGCATTGATTAATAAATCGTTAAATTTATTTAATAATACGTTAACAGGTGGGGTGTTTTGCCCGCCGCATCAGGGAGCCGCCATGACAAATGGCCTATTTCTAGCTGCAGTTGACGGGACGAGTGGGAATGCCTGAGCCGTCGGGATGGGCGGTAGCGGGCAGTATCCTGCGCCTGCTGGTGAAAGGGTATCCGAGCTGCCCGCCGCAGGGAGCAGAGCTGGCACCGCTGGTGGCCATTATCGGTTGTGATGGCTCCGGAAAGTCAACGGTGTCTGCTGCCCTGCTGGCCTGGCTGCGTGAAAGCCGTCCGGCCGAGTACTGTCATCTGGGTGTGCAGTCCCGGGCGCTGGGAGAGGCTCTGATGGCGTTGCCCGTTGCCGGGCCGCGCATCCGGCAACTGATCGGGCGGCATACGCGGCAGGCCAACCAGGGTGGGGGTAGTCATCCGGGCCAGAAGGAGGAGCCGGGTACTCTGGTGGCACTGGCGACCTCGCTGCTGTCCCTGCGCCGCCTGTGGCGCTTCCAGAGGATGCTGCTGCTGCGGCAGCAGGGGATCACCATCATTGCGGACCGCTATCCGCAGATTGCTGTGCCCCGCATGAAGATTGATGGCCCCGGGCTGGCCGCAGGGCCCTGCCGTAATGCGCTGGTCTGCTGGCTGGCCCGGCGCGAGAAGGCCCTGTATGACTATATGACGGGCTACCGGCCGGATCTGGTGATCCGGCTGAATGTGGACCTGGATACTGCCTGTGCCCGCAAGCCGGACCATAACCCGGAGTCTCTGGCCGCCAAGATTGCTGCCGTGCCGCTGCTGGAGTATCGCGGCGCACCCATTGTGGATCTGGACAGCCGTGAGCCTCTGCCGGAGGTGCTGGCCCAGGCCCGGGCTGCTGTGGCAGCCCGGCTGGCTGGCTGTTGAGCATGTCTTGACCGGTACTGCTGTTTTTCTGTTTCAGGGTCGGCCTGTGTGCGGGCAGTTGGCTGCCCGCCAGAAACGTGGCAAGGCCTGACATTATTTTTCCTGACCGCTTTGCGGAGGGTTGCTGTATGAAGGTAGTGAATGCTCCTGTTCCGGCTGGCTCGCTGCAGCCATCGGCCGGAATGGCTCCCCTGATTGCCCTTGTCGGCTGTGACGGTGCGGGCAAGACCACCCTGGCCGCTGATCTCTGTGCGGCGCTGGCATGGTATCCGGCAACCTACTGCTATCTGGGGCTGGGTTCGCGGGGTATTGCAGACCGGATCGCCCGCTGGCCGCTGGTCGGTCGGCTGCTGGAGCGGCGCCTGTCCGCCCGGGCCAGCCAGGCCCGGAGCAAGGGGCAGAAAATCCCCGGACTGCTGACGGCGCTGGTGATCTATGCCTTTTCCCTGCTGCGCCTGCACCGCTTCCGGCATATGCTGCAGGTCCGGCACGATGGTCAGTTGGCCATCTGTGACCGCTACCCACAGCTGGATGTTGCCGGATTTTATGATGGCCCGGGCCTGGCTGCTGCCCGGGCTTCCGGTCCGGTGACGGCCTGGCTGGCCCGCCGGGAGCGCCGGCTGTATGAGCGGATGGTGGCCTGCCGGCCCACGGTGGTTATCCGTCTGAACATTGATGTTGAAACAGCTCTGCAGCGCAAGCCTGACCATGAAGTCGAGCTGCTGCGGCAGAAAGTGGCTGCTACCTCGATGATCCGTTTTAACGGCGCGACCATTGTGGATGTCGATGCCTGTCAGCCGTATGAGCAGGTCCGGGCAGAAGTCATGCAGATCATACAGCGGGTGATCCAGGCGAATCGCCGCAAATGCCCGCACTCTGTGGTGCCCGCTGAGCTGGCGGCCGCCTCCTGACCGGGAGATGAGGCCTGCGTTTGATGCCCTGGCCAGCCCGGTTCCGCTGCTGGGCATCACCGGCTGGAGCGGCGCCGGCAAAACCACCCTGATTGAAGCACTGCTGCCGCTGCTGGATGTGCAGGAGTTGCAGGTCGCCGTGCTCAAGCATGCTCATCATGGTTTTACCGTGGACCAGCCGGGAAAAGACAGCGACCGCTTTCGCCAGGCCGGGGCGGTGCCGGTGATTGTGGCGTCTGCCCGGCGCTTTGCCGTCATGATGGAGACTCCACAGCAGGCGGCAGCTGATGAGCCGGATCTGCCGCTGCTGCTGGATTATGCCCGGCTGGCCCGGCCGGATCTGATCCTGATCGAGGGGTTCAAGAACTGGCCATTGCCCAGGTTGCAGGTCTGCCGTCCGGGCAGCAGTCATCTGGGCCGGTTGCCGGTTGATGGCTGGACGTTGGGGATTGCCAGTCCGGAGCCCCTGCCTGTGGCGGATGGCCTGCTGTGGTTGCCACTGGACCAGCCCGCCGTCATCGCAGACTGGATTATGGGCTGGCAGGCGCGCTGGCCTGGGTCGTTCTGAACCGCTTCAGTCGTTCTCGCTCCAGAGAAACTGGTCAATCTCCTGCATCAGGAAATCGTTGTTGCGGATATCCCGGGCCACGGCTTCAGCTTCCGCCTGGCTGTAGCCCTGCAGGGTAAAACTGGTGCGGCCACTGGCCCGGCCCTCGTAATACAGGCGAACCTCCAGCAGCCAGGTATCTGCCCGGTGAGGAACGGGTAGCAACCGGACACTGGCCTTGAGTTTGGCTTCAAGCTGAACGATCAGGTCCAGCGCGCTGGTTGCATGAGCAGGCATGGGATCTCCACCGTTGCAGGACAATGCGGGCAGCCGGCTGGCCGGGACGGGCGCATTAAACCAGATCCGCTCCGGAGCGGCGAGCCCGGTGTGGCTGCAGTGACCGGAGCGGATCTAGTTTAATCATGGCATCCTGGATGGAGGAGTGGTCGGAGCATGAATATCTGGGCGCTGGACAGGCATCAGGATATCCGCCATGTGCTGTTGTTGCTGGCAGCACAGCTGGGGGATGGTGCTTTTATGGTGGATGCGGAAACGCCAGCGGATTCGCGGGCAGTCTATCTCTGCCATCCGGAGGAACCTGGTGTACGCGTCTGGCTGTATCTGCTGGGCCAGTCCGGGCAGCGTTATGGTGTGCATCTGGAGTACCCGCAGAGCGTCGAATTCCATGAGGACGTCTCTCTGGAAACCCTGGTGGAGATGCTGGCCGTGCACTTTGATGTTCCCGTCATTCAGCCGTTGCCCTGAGTGGATGCAGGTGGCTGGAGCCGTTCGGGCAGCACTTCCGGATTGCCAGCCGGGAGCGGGCTGCTCCGGGTTTGCCCCGGATTGATGGTCATGACCGGCATGCAGTTCCAGCCTGGCCAGCCCTGCCGGGCGCCAGGTAGCTGACTGGGCGGCGTCCATGGCTCCGGGAGCGTTGTTGCGGCGGTTGTCCCCGGCCTCCGGTAACAGGGAATGCCGGAGGCTGTGCTGAGGCCCGGGCCAGTCATCAGCAGGAGATGGCGCTTTCATCATCAGTGCGGTGGTGGTGGCAGGGAAAGTGGCAGGGCCAGGCCGCCCCGGCCCATAATAAGCCCCCTCTGATGGAAAGGGATCCCGTACCACCATGCGCCAGCCACTGATTATTGATCGCAGCCAGGATCTGCAGTTTATGACCGAAGCCCTGGAGCTGGCCCGCCAGGGGGCTGCGCTGGGCGAGGTGCCAGTGGGGGCGGTGCTGGTCCTGGGCGGTCAGGTTGTTGGCCGGGGTTTTAACTGCCCCATTTCCTCGGCTGATCCAAGTGCCCATGCCGAGATGGTGGCCATCCGGGACGCGGCCTGCCATCTGGCCAATTACCGGTTACCGGAGACAACGCTCTATGTCACCCTGGAGCCTTGCAGCATGTGCGCCGGGCTGATGGTGCATGCCCGGGTCCGGCGGCTGGTGTTTGGTACTGCAGAACCCCGGGCCGGAGTGGCTGTCAGCCGTGGCCAGTTTTTCAGCCAGGACTGGCTGAATCACCGGGTGCTGGTGGAGGGTGGACTGCTGGCAGAGGAGTGTGCAGCCCTGCTGGGCAGCTTTTTCCGCCAGCGGCGACAGAGCGCATAAACGCTCTGCCAGAGGGCTGTGCTGAGCTCAGCTGGCCGGGCAGATGAGAAATTCCAGCAGGGCTTTCTGGGCGTGCAGGCGGTTTTCTGCTTCGTCCCAGACCACCGAGCGGGGATCGTCCAGCAGATCTTCACTGACTTCCTCACCTCGGTGGGCGGGCAGGCAGTGCATGAACAGCACGTCCGGAGCGGCCAGATCGAGCAGGGCCCGGTTGACCTGGTAGGGCTGGAACAGCCGGATCCGCGCCTGCATCTCGTCTTCCTGGCCCATGGAGGCCCATACATCCGTGCTGACCAGGTGGGCACCGGCGACGGCGGCGGCTGGATCAGTGAACAGCTGTACCCGCTCGCCGGCCTGCTCCAGCAGCGTCTGGCTGGGGCCATAGCCATCCGGGCAGGCGATATGCAGCCGGAAGCCGAACTGGATGGCGGCCTCAATATAGGTATTGCACATGTTGTTGCCATCGCCGACCCAGGTCACGGTCTTGCCGGCAATGCTGCCCCGGTGTTCGACAAAGGTTTGCATGTCGGCCAGTACCTGGCAGGGATGCAGGTCGTCGGACAGGCCGTTGATGACCGGAACGCTGGCATGGGCTGCAAATTCGGTCAGGGTACTGTGGGCGAATGTCCGGATCATCACCGCATCCAGCATGCGGGACATGACAATGGCCGTATCACCCAGTGGTTCACCCCGGCCCAGCTGGCTGTCCCGGGGTGACAGGAAAATGGCCTGGCCGCCCAGCTGGATCATGCCGGCCTCAAAGGACAGGCGGGTCCGGGTGGAGGCTTTCTCGAAGATCATGCCCAGGATGCGGTTTTTCAGCGGCTCATGGGACTCACCGCGCCGGCGCAGTTCTTTCAGCTCAATGCCGCGACGGATCAGGGCATCAAGCTCCTGGGGTGTGCAGTCCATCAAGGAAAGAAAGTGTCTTGCGCTCATTGTTCAATACCTTTCGGGGCTTCGGGTTGCTGCCTGTAAAAGAGACCTGCAGCCACAGACTGGACGGGGTGCAGGGCAGGCGGCACAAGGAAAAGGACGGATCTTATCGGTAAACTCCGGGCCGGTGCAAATACGGCCCGCCGGGCTGCAGGCCGGGCCGGAATTCCGGCGGGCCCGGTTTTTTGCCTGGTTTTCACTGCTACACTAGCGCCGCATAAACTCAGCCGAGGTGCCCATGGATATTATTGAAACCATTAAAGAACAGATTGCTGTCAACCCTGTGCTGCTGTACATGAAGGGTTCGCCCAATGCTCCCCAGTGCGGCTTCTCGGCCCGGGCAGCTGAAGTGCTCAAGGCCTGTGGTGTGAAGTTCGCTTACGTGGATATCCTGCAGAATCCGGAAATCCGCGCCAGCCTGCCCAAATATGCCAACTGGCCAACTTTTCCGCAGCTGTGGATCGGCGGCGAGCTGGTGGGAGGGAGCGATATCCTGATCGAGCTGTACGAGAAAGGTGAGCTGCAGGACATGCTGAAAGCTGCGGCTCCCCAGGCGGATGCCTGAGCCGGTTATGTGTCCATGAAAAAGCCCCGCCAGCGCGGGGCTTTTTTCTGGTCTCCGGGAACCGGGGTGACTCAGGAGTCCATCTGGGATTGCAGGTAGTTTTCCAGGCCCACCGCGTCGATCAGGCCCAGCTGGGTTTCCAGCCAGTCAACGTGTTCTTCTTCCGACTCGAGAATGTCTTCCAGCAGCTCGCGGCTGGCATAGTCTCCGGCGCTCTCGCAGTAGGCGATGGCAGCCCGCAGGTCAACCAGTGCCTTGTGCTCCAGCTGCAGGTCGCAGTCCAGCATCTCGCGGGTATTTTCACCGATCAGCAGCTTGCCCAGTTCCTGCAGGTTGGGAATTCCCTCAAGAAACAGCACCCGCCTGACCAGTTTGTCAGCGTGCTTCATTTCGTCGATGGATTCCTTGTATTCGTGCTTGCCAAGCTTTTCCAGGCCCCAGTCCTCGAACCTGCGGGCATGCAGAAAGCACCGGTTGATGGCTGTCTCTTCTACACCTCTGAC
>DIDB01000124.1 GCA_002417905.1 Pseudomonadaceae bacterium UBA5811 | reverse complement strand
GATGCTATCACCCCTGGCAGCGGGCCGGATCAGCGTCATCGCTGGTCACGGGCCTGGCCCGGCCCTGGCGGTTGAGCACAATGGCCCAGGCGGGCTGGTCATCAGGGGTGCACAGGGTAAAGGTGCCATTGGTGGTGACGGTCAGTCCGCCCCGGAAGCGGACTTTGCCACTGCGTGACCAGAGCAGCCGGCGGGATGGCTCCAGGGCCACAAAGCGCCGGGGTGCAATCTGCCCTTCCGGAGCCTGCAGCAGCCAGCCTTCACCCCAGCTGTCATCACAGGTCTGGCCATCACTGGAGCCGCACAGCCAGACTTCAAGATTATGGCCAACGCTCCAGGCCCGGGCGCTGCGCAGCATGATCAGCAGTTCATCCTGCAGGCCCTGCTGCCGGGTACGCTCGCTCCAGTCGTGCAGTGCGGGCAGGGCCAGGCTGATGGCCAGCGCCAGAATGGCCATGCTGCACAGCAGTTCGGTCAGGGTGAATGCCTGGAGTCGGGGCCGGTTCATACACGGGTCTCTCTTGTAATTGTATGGTGTTGACTATAGTGGGATGCCGGCCCAGGCTCCGGGTTTCTGACGCAAGGTATTGCCGGGCCGTCGGGGTGACGTTGCGGGGGGAGAGGCGTATAACAGGGCGCTTTGCGATGGTTCTGTCTTGATGGATTGTTTTATGAATGTGCTGATTATCGGGGCCGGTGCCATTGGCCTGCAGTCGGCCCGGCTGCTGGCGCAGCAGGGCTGTCAGGTGACGGTGCTGGATCAGGCGGAGGCGGGTACGGAAGCCTCATGGGCGGGTGGTGGTATTGTCTCGCCGCTCTATCCCTGGCGTTATAGTCCGGCAGTCACCGCACTGGCCCACTGGTCCCAGGATGCTTACCCGCAGCTGGCCGGGCAGCTGCTGGCGGAAACCGGTCTGGACCCCCAGTTGCAGGTGACCGGGCTGTACTGGCTGGATCTGGAGGATGAAGCCGACGCCCTGACCTGGGCTGGTGCCCATCAGCGGCCCCTGAACAAAGTGGCGATGCCCGAGGTGTACCGGGATGTGCCGGTGCTGGGAGAGGGCTTTGCCAGTGCCATCTTTATGGCCGGGGTGGCCAATATCCGCAATCCGCGCCTGCTGCAGTCGCTGAAAGCAGCCCTGCACAGGCTGCCCAATGTGCAACTGGTCGAGCAGTGTCCGGCGACAGGATTTGTCCGGCAGGGTAGCCGGATCAGCGGGGTGCGGACGCCAAAGGGCATTTTTGAGGCGGACCGGACTGTGGTGGCGGCCGGGGCCTGGAGCAGCGGGCTGCTGGCCGGTCTGGGGCTGACCCTGCCGGTCAGGCCGATGAAGGGCCAGATGATCCTGTTCCGCTGTGCGGAAGATTTCCTGCCCCGGATGGTGATGGCCGATGGCCGTTATGCCATTCCCCGGCGGGATGGCCATATTCTGGTGGGCTCCACCCTGGAAGATGTGGGCTTTGACAAAACACCGACGGCTGAAGCGCTGGACAGTCTGCTGGCCTCCGCCCACAGCCTGCTGCCGGCGCTGGAGCAGGCCAGGCCGGTGCGTCACTGGGCCGGGCTGCGGCCGGGCTCGCCGGAAGGCATTCCCTTTATTGGTGCGGTGCCGGAGCTGGAGGGCCTCTGGCTGAACTGCGGCCATTTCCGCAATGGCCTGGTCCTGGCTCCGGCGTCCTGCCAGCTGCTGGCTGATCTGTTGCTGGAGCGGCCGCCACTGGTGGATCCGCAGCCCTATCAGCCGGTTGCGGCACGGATGGCCTGGTAAATGGCCAGAAAAACGACCTCACTGGCCGGTCTGGGGGGCCTGGTTTATTCCACGGATCAGGGCCGCTGCTGCCCGGACTGCCAGCAGCCCGTGGCTCACTGCACCTGCGGCCAGCCGCAGCTGCCGGCCGGGGATGGTGTGGCCAGGGTGCGCCGGGAAACCAAAGGGCGGGGGGGCAAGACCGTAACAGCCGTATCGGGGCTTAGCCTGCCCGCCACTGAACTGAAAGAATTGGCGGGCAATCTGAAGCGCCGCTGCGGTACGGGCGGTGCCCTGAAAGACGGGGTGATTGAAATCCAGGGTGACCATGTCCAGCTGCTGCTGGCCGAACTGGAGAAACTGGGTTTCAGGGCCAAAAAAAGTGGCGGATAAGGAGGGGCGGATGGCTTCGGGTACACGGAAACCACAGGGCAGCCCGTGGAGTGCTGCGGACAGCCGCAGCCTGTATGGCATCCACCACTGGGGCGCCGGTTACTTTGCCCTGAATGACCAGGGGCAGATCGAGGTCCGGCCCCGGGGCAGTGCCAGTGCACCGCTGGACTTTGCCCGGCTGCTGGCTGACCTGCGCGGGGCCGGTCTGGACCTGCCGCTGCTGGTGCGTTTCCCGGACATCCTGCAGGACCGGGTCCGCAGCCTGACCAGTGCCTTTGATGCCCAGATTGAGCGCCATGATTACGGTGGTCGCTATACCGCGCTGTTCCCGGTCAAGGTCAACCAGCAGGAAGCAGTGATCAAAAGCATCATCGCCACGCCCCATGTGGCCATTGGTCTGGAAGCAGGTTCCAAGGCTGAGCTGATGGCTGTGCTGGCGCTGGCTCCGGCGGGCGGCACCATTGTCTGTAAT
>DIDB01000108.1 GCA_002417905.1 Pseudomonadaceae bacterium UBA5811 | reverse complement strand
GGCAAAGGGCTTCGCAGGTGTTCCGTTTCCGTTACCGGCCGACTGAAAGAACAACCCTGAAGTTTGCGGTAACAGACGATAACCCGACCGGCCATGCTTTCTATAACGACAAAGATCCCAGCAACCAGAGTGTGCATCCCCATGGCGACAACTTCAGCCTGAACACGGGGGAGCTGTTGATCAGTGAGGTCCAGCACAGCCTCAACCTGCAGCCCCGGCAGGGTGAAGGCCTGCCTGGAACCTACAAGCTGGGGGGCATGTACGATACGGCGCGTTTTGCCGACCAGCGCTGGGACAAGCAGGGGATGCGGCTGGCGGATCCGGGCAGCTCGGGAGATGCGGCAACTCACCGGGGCAACTGGATCTTGTATGCGGTGGCTGACCAGACCATCTGGCGGGCTGCCTTCAACTCACCGAGAACGCTGGGCCTGTTTGGGCGGGTGACCAAAAACCGGGGTGACCGCAATGTGGTGGATTGGGTAGTCGATGCAGGGGTTAACCTGACAGCCCCCTTTGCCGGGCGGGATGAAGATGCATTCGGGATTGGCTGGGGCATGGGACATACCAGTCACCGGGCCCGGCAGGCAGACCGGGATACCCGGAAAGCCAGCGGGGAGTATTATCCGGTCCGTGGTACAGAGCATCATCTGGAAATCACTTACCGGGCCCAGATCACCCCATGGCTGACCATCCAGCCCGATATCCAGCACATCTGGAAGCCGGGTGGCGGTGTGCTCAAGGAGGGCAGCCAGCACCGGATGCATGATGAAACGGTGCTGGGTGTGCACTCGCAAATCATTTTCTGAAAAGCGGTAAGGCTGATTACTTGAGTGGGCCCAGCAGGCGGCTCTGCTCATCGGTACTGAGGCTGCCATCGTGATTCCGGTCAAGCTGTCTGAACTGCTTTTCGGCATAGGTCATGTATTCCGCCTTGGAAATGCTGCCATCGCCATTGGTATCCATATCGCCCATTTTTTTCTGCAGGCGCTCCTGGAGTTTCATGCGGATCAGTTGCAACTGGTCGCCGCCTGCGCGGGCAGGCTGAAGGATGGGCAGTCCAAGCAATAACAGAAGAAAGATGGCGCGCATGGCGTTGTTCCTTGGCGGAAGGGCAGGCCTGCATGGTATCAGGCCGGACAATGCAGTGGCTCCATATCAAAAAATGGCAAAAGAGAGTTTAATTCAAGCAGTACGCCAGTCCCTGCCGTACTCCTGTTTTCCCTCTTAGCCGGGCCTTCCATGCCATGAAATCCAGAACATTTTTTTCAGCCTGCAGTTTGATGGTTGTACTTGCCGGGGCCGTCCTGACGGCACCGGATCTTCTGGCGGGGCAGTCCGAGAGCAATGTAGCCCGGGCCGGGCAGAAGTCATCACTGGAACTGGCCTCTGCCAGTGCCCTGGTGGTTGATCTGGCGACGGGCCGGGAGCTGTATGCCACGCTGCCCAATGTGGTGGTGCCCATCGCATCAATTACCAAGCTGATGACGGCCATGGTGGTTCTGGATGCCCGACAGTCACTGGATGAAATCATTCCGGTGACCATCCGGGAAACCCGGGAACTGAAAGGCGTTTATTCCAGGGTCCGTGTGGGCAGCCGGCAGAGTCGTCGTGAGCTGTTGCGACTGGCCCTGATGTCTTCGGAAAACCGCGCGGCATCTACACTGGCCCATTATTATCCGGGAGGCCATGCTGCTTTTGTGGCCGCTATGAACGCGAAGGCCCGGTCCCTTGGAATGCGGAATACCCGGTTTGCCGAGCCGACGGGCCTGTCAGTGCGCAATGTCTCGACGCCCCGTGAGCTGGTCGGTCTGCTGAAAGCGGCCCGGCAATACGCACTGATTCGCCAGTTCAGCACGACTCCTGGCGGAGATGCCTATTTCCGGGCACCGGATTATGCCCTGAGCTTCTTTAACACCAATCCGCTGGTGCGAAACAGCGACTGGAATATCCAGCTGAGCAAGACAGGATTTACCGAGCCAGCCGGACATTGTCTGGTGATGGTGGCTTCCGTGAATGGTCACCCGACAGCCATGGTATTTATGGACTCCCTGGGGAAATCCAGCCGTTTTGGCGATGCATCACGGGTGCGTAACTGGTTTGAAAAAGGCCAGCTTTCGCCGCTGCCCTCTGCGGCCATCAGTTACCGGCAGAGCCGCGTCCGCCGGTTGCAGCAACTGGCCATTTCCCGGGCCAACTGAGCCGGTTTATGGCTGATAGGCCGGCTCTGCGCGGATGTCGGCTGCGGCTGCCCGCGCCAGGACGTCTGGCAGTTCACAGGCGTATACCAGTACGGCTTGCAGGGCATCGTCCAGTGGTGTGCTGAAGTTCAGCAGGACATAGCCGCCTTTTTCCGGATACAGGCTGCCTAGCTGGGTCTGGATTCGGCGCAGGGCGGTCTGGGCATCGGCTCTGGCCAGTTGTCCGGGTTTTAGTACAAAGCTGACTTCAGGGCCAAAAGACGCCATGATCTGCCGGAACAGTGCCTCATGGCTGTCAGCCTGAAACAGCACCGTGTCCGGCAGGCTGCCGACAATGACCCATTCGCCCAGCGGGATGGGAAAGCTGTCGTCATAATTGATATCGGGGTTGGCCTGCAGGAATTCTTGCGGACCGGCATAAGCCTGGGCGGCCTCTTCGGCAATACGGGTTATTTCGGCTTCCGGCAGGCAGCCGGAGGCAATGGCACGGATCAGTGGAGTCAGCTGCTGTTTCATGGAAGTTACCCGGATCATGGAAGGGACTATTATCAGAAAGAATGACCGGGGTGTCCCATGGTGGAAGTCCGTTTTGACAGGATGGTGTAATGCGAACAGGCAAAAAAACACGCTGGGCGCTGGTTCTGCTGCTGATGGTTGCCAGTGAACTGGCCGGAGCCGGGTCTCAGGAGTCTGCCACGCTATTCAGGCC
>DIDB01000183.1 GCA_002417905.1 Pseudomonadaceae bacterium UBA5811 | reverse complement strand
GCTGGATCAGCTGGGGCGGTGGAGCCTGCAGTGGCTGCAGCCACCGCCCCAGCTGATCCAGCGAAAGAGAAGCTTTATTACGAAGCAGCTTTTGATCTGGTCAAGGCCCGGGATTTTGACCGGGCTGCCCAGGCGTTTGATGGTTTTCTGAACAAGTATCCGAACAGCCAGTATGCGGGTAACGCCCAGTACTGGCTGGGTGAAGTGTATCTGGCCAAGGGTAGTCTGGTGGAGGCCCGGCAGGCATTTGCCCGGGTCGGACAGCTGTACCCCAGCCACCCCAAAGTGCCGGATGCACTGTACAAGCTGGCCGAGGTCGAGCAGCGCCAGGGCAATGCGGACCGGGCCAGAACACTCCTGCAACAGGTGGTCAGCCAGTATCCGGGTACTTCGGCTGCCCAGCTGGCCCAGCGTCAGCTGGGCAGCTGACGCCTGTCTTTCTGTCCTGCCAGCCTGAGAGGGCTGGCGGGGCGCATACCCTGCAACGGAGGCGGACGGCCTGTTCTGCTGTCACGCCCGTGGCCCTGTTATGCCAATGACCCTGCGGATCAGCGAAATTTTTTATTCATTGCAAGGGGAGTCCAGAACCATTGGACTACCTACGGTTTTTGTGCGCCTGACCGGCTGTCCCCTGCGCTGCCAGTACTGTGATACGGCCTATGCGTTCCGGGGCGGTCAGCTGCTGCCCATTGATGATATCCTGGCCCGGGTAGCCAGCTTTAAGCCCAGGTATGTCTGTGTTACGGGAGGAGAGCCACTGGCCCAGCCAGACTGCCAGGCATTACTGGTCAGGCTGTGCGATGCCGGCTATGAGGTTTCACTGGAAACCAGTGGTGCGCTGGACATCCGTGGCACGGATAGCCGGGTCAGCCGGGTCGTTGACCTGAAAACACCGGATTCTGGCGAAGTGGCCCGGAACTGTTATGCCAATATTCCGTTGCTGACCGCCCATGACCAGCTCAAGTTTGTGCTCTGTTCCCGGGAGGATTACGACTGGGCCTGTAGCCAGCTGCAGCAATGGCAGCTGGCCGCACGGGTGGGGGAAATCCTGTTTTCACCCTGTCATGGCCTGCTGGAGCCGGCCCGGCTGGCAGAGTGGATTATTGAGGACAATCTGCCAGTCCGTTTCCAGCTGCAGCTGCACAAGCTGTTGTGGCAGGACGGGCCCGGCCATTGATCCGCACATTTCGGGAGTGCCCTGATGAGTACCAAAAAAGCCGTTGTACTGCTGTCTGGTGGACTGGATTCTGCTACGGTTCTGGCTATGGCCCTGGCAGAGGGTTATCTCTGCCATACCCTGAGCTTTGATTATGGACAGCGGCACCGGGTCGAACTGCAGGCTGCCAGGCAGATTGCCCGGCACATGCAGGTGGCTGATCATAAAGTTGTGGGGCTGGATCTGAAGGGTATTGGTGGTTCAGCGCTGACAGATCTGGCCATTGCCGTTCCGGAGGCTCCGGCAGAAGGTATTCCGGTTACCTATGTGCCGGCCCGGAATACTGTATTTCTGGCGCTGGCCCTGGGGTGGGCCGAGGTGCAGGAGGCCCGGGACATTTTTATGGGTGTCAATGCCGTGGACTATTCCGGCTATCCGGATGGCCGGCCGGAGTTTATCCGGGCTGTCGAGCAGCTGGCCAATCTGGCTACCCGGGCCGGAGTGGAGGGCCAGCACGTTCATATCCGTGCACCGCTGCAGGAGATGAGCAAAGCGGACATCATTCGGGCCGGTACGGCGCTGGGGGTGGATTACGGGCTGACAGTGTCCTGTTATCAGGCCAAGGAGGACGGTTCGGCCTGTGGCCGCTGCGACAGCTGCCGGTTACGGGCGGCCGGTTTTACAGAGGCAGGCATTGCGGATCCGACACGCTATTTCTGATTTTTTTGGAAAAAGGTTGATTTGCCCAGAAAAAACAGTATCATGTACCGCCGTTGAGGGTCGTTAGCTCAGTCGGTAGAGCAGTTGGCTTTTAACCAATTGGTCGTAGGTTCGAATCCTACACGACCCACCATAAAAAAGGCCGGAACCTGTCATGGGTTCCGGCCTTTGTTTTTGCAGGGAAACTGCAGTGACCGTTGGTGCCAGACACACAATGGTCATGCATACGACCTATGTATGAGCCCGGGGGCTCCGGTTTAACTCTAGACTGTGAGCTCCCTGAGTCTTGTAGAACAATGTCACTAGTACCGAGGCCCCTATGAGTTCTGATCGCATTCGGCTGGCATCCTTGCAGAGCAAAGTAACCACTGCCGCAGAAGCTGCAGCCCTGATCAAAGATGGCATGACTGTCGGCATGAGTGGTTTTACCCGCGCCGGTGAAGCCAAGGCTGTTCCTCTGGCACTGGTTGAGCGTGCCAAAACCGATCCGCTGAAAATCTCCCTGATCACGGGGGCAAGTCTCGGTAACGACATCGACAAGAAGCTGACAGAGGCAGGTGTCCTGGCCCGCCGCATGCCTTTCCAGGCTGATGCGACCCTGCGCAAGGCCATCAATGCCGGTCAGGTCATGTTTATGGACCAGCATCTGTCCGAAACAGTCGAGCAGATGCGTGGTCATCAGATACCCCGGCCGGACGTTGCCATTATCGAAGCTGTGGCCATCACCGAGAAAGGCCATATTGTGCCGACCACGTCTGTGGGCAACTCGGCCAGTTTTGTCCAGTTTGCCAGCCAGGTGATTGTTGAGATCAACACCACACTGAGCACGGATCTGGAAGGGCTGCACGACATCTATATTCCGGAAGAGCGCCCCAACCGCAAGCCGATCAACATCCTGTCTGCTGAAGACCGTGTTGGCAGTACGGCCATTGAAGTTGATCCGTCGAAGATTGCGGCCATTGTCTTTAGTGACCTGTCAGACTCGCCGTCCAATGCACTGCCGCCGGATGATGAAACCCAGTCCATTGCCGATCACCTGATCGCTTTCCTTGAGAGCGAAGTCAATGCCGGCCGTCTGACCAAGAGCCTGCGCCCCCTGCAGGTAGGTATCGGTACTATTGCCAATGCGGTCACCAGTGGCCTGATCAATTCGCCCTTTACGGACATGGTGCAGTATTCCGAAGTTCTGCAGGACTCGACATTCGAGCTGCTGGATGCCGGCAAGCTGAAGTTCGCCTCAGCCAGCTCCATCACTATTTCCAAAGAATGTGGTGACCGCGTGTTTGGTGATATCGCCAAATACAAGGACCGTCTGGTGCTGCGTCCCCAGGAAATCTCCAACCATCCGGAAGTGGTCCGCCGGTTGGGCACCATCAGTATTAACACGGCCCTGGAGTTCGATATTTACGGCAACGTGAACTCGACCCATGTGGACGGCAGCAAAATGATGAACGGTATTGGTGGCTCTGGTGACTTTGCCCGTACTGCCCATATGGCCGTGTTTGTAACCAAGTCTCTGGCCAAGGAGGGCGCCATCTCCAGCGTGGTCCCGATGGTCAGCCATGTTGACCATATTGGTCAGGATGTGGATGTACTGGTTACCGAAGTGGGTCTGGCTGATCTGCGTGGTCTGGCACCCCGTGAGCGGGCCCGGGCCGTTATCGACAACTGTGTCCATCCGGACTACCGTGCCGAGCTGAACAGCTATTTCGAACGGGCCTGCGCCCGGGGCGGCCAGACTCCGCATCTGCTGGAAGAGGCGCTGAGCTGGCACATCAATTACATCAAGAATGGTCATATGCTTAAAAAATAAGCAGATGTCATGATGTGCCGGTTTTTCCGGCCGGAAAAAAGACCCGCCAGCGGCGGGTCTTTTTTTATGGGAGTTTTTCGGGTGCTTTTCCGTTCTTCAGTCGAAGTGTGCGAAAAAACGGGCTGTGTATAATTCCCGGCTGTGCAATATCGCAGGCAGGTCCGTTAAAAATGACGCAGATACCCGAACGCCTAATTGTCCAGGCCCATCTGGATGCCCGGCACTCCCATGTGCTGACCCCTGATCAGGTGCACGGCCTGAAGGCAGAGATTGCGGCCGAGCTGAAGCGGCAGGATGCTGTTCTGGTTGCCCATTATTATACTGACCCGGTTATCCAGGCCCTGGCAGAAGAAACCGGCGGCTTTGTGGCGGATTCACTGGAAATGGCCCGTTTTGGCCACCAGCACGCTGCGGGGACCCTGGTGGTAGCGGGTGTGCGCTTTATGGGGGAAACAGCCAAGATCCTGAGCCCGGAAAAACGGGTACTGATGCCAACTCTTGAGGCCACCTGTTCCCTGGATCTGGGTTGTCCGGTCGAAGCGTTTGGCCGTTTCTGTGATGCCCATCCGGAGCGGACCGTGGTGGTTTATGCCAATACCTCGGCAGCCGTCAAGGCCCGGGCTGACTGGGTGGTGACTTCTGGCTGCGCCCTGGAGATCGTGGAGAGCCTGATGGACAATGGTGAGAAACTGATCTGGGCACCGGACCGCCACCTGGGTCATTACATCCAGCAGCATACCGGGGCGGATATGCTGCTATGGGAAGGCGCCTGTATCGTTCATGAGGAGTTCAAGTCCAGGCAGCTGGCGGATATGAAGGCGCTGCATCCGGAAGCGGCCGTGCTGGTTCATCCGGAGGCGCCAGAGGCTGTGGTCGCCCTGGCGGATGTGGTGGGCTCGACCAGCCAGCTGATCCGGGCTGCCCAGACCTTGCCGAATCCACTGTTTATCGTGGCGACTGACCGGGGCATCTTCTACAAGATGCAGCAGTTGTGTCCGGACAAACAGTTTGTTGAGGCCCCCACGGCCGGCCAGGGAGCCAGCTGCCGCAGTTGTGCCCACTGCCCATGGATGGCGATGAATACCCTGGAGCGGCTGCTGGACTGTTTGCGTCAGGGCAGCAATGAGGTGCTGGTTGACCCGGCCCTGATTCCACGGGCGGTCAGCCCCCTGCGCCGGATGCTCGACTTTACGGCAGCAGCCCGGTTGCAGAGTGCCGGCAATGCCTGAGCCCGGTCTCAGTTGAACAGCTCATCAATCATCCGTTTCTCGTTTTGCAGCTCTTTCAGGCGGGCGTCCAGCCGGGCACCTTCCTGAAAGCTGGTTGAGCGGCGCTTGGCATAATCCAGTTGCTGGAAGGCGTCTTCGTAGCGGCCGACCAGCGCAAAGTATTCGGCCCGGGCCTGATAGACTCCGGTCAGATTGCCCGTCTGGCCCCTGATTTCGGCGACCTGATACCAGATGCCGGGATCGGTGCTGCGCTGGGACACCATGTCTTCCAGCAGCCGGGATGCAGCTTCCAGATTACCCTGTTTGAGCAGCAGGTCGACCTGCATCTGCTGGACAGGAAGGCTGGTGGGGTATAACTGCAGCAGCCGTTTGAGGCGCTCACTGGCCTGGCCCGGATGGTTGCTGTCAATGTCCAGTTCGGTCTGGGCCAGATTATAGATCAGCTCACCCGGGGCTTTGGCCAGCAGGGGCGCCAGGGTACTGCGGGCCGTCTCGAACTGGCCAGCCTTGATCTGGGCAATGGTCAGCCCGTAACGGGCAACGTCGTCTTTGGGATTGTCGCTTAACCGGGCCTGGAACTCCTTGGCAACCAGCCCTGGCGTGTTTTCAAACTGGAGTTTCATCCGGGCGCTGATCAGCTGGTAGCGCAGGGAGTTTTCCTTGCCACCGGCAGGGGCCTGATCTGCCCGGTTACGGGTATCGGCAATCCGCGACTCGGTCAGTGGGTGCGTCAGCAGAAATTCTGGCGGTTTCTGGTCAAAGCGGTACTCACGGACCAGCCGCTCGAACATGGCTGGCATGGCTCTGGGGTCGTAGCCGGCCCGCTCCAGATTGAGCAGGCCAACCCGGTCCGCCTCCTGTTCATTCTGGCGGGAAAAAGCAGTCTGGCTCTGGTAGGCGGCGGCTTGGCTTGATGTAATCGCCGCCATGCCGGCATCTCCGGCACCCGCTGCGGCAGCCACAACTCCCAGCAGCAGTGCCGCCATCATGGGCAGCTGCATGCGCTGCTGTTCTTCAATGCCCCGGGCAAAATGGCGCTGGGAAAGGTGAGCCAGCTCGTGGGCCAGTACGGACGCATACTCCGCCTCCGTTTCGGCATGCAGGAACAGGCCACCATTGATGCCGATGATGCCGCCCGGTGCGGCGAATGCATTCAGCTCGGGGCTGTTCATCAGGATAAACTCGAAGCGCCGGTCTTCAACCTGACTGGTTTCTGCCAGCCGGTAAATCGTGCTTTCCACGTAGTCTTTCAGCAGCGGGTCTGACAGGGTCTGTACCTGGCCGCGCAGCATGCTCAGCCAGGCCCGCCCCAGCATATGCTCCTGGCCCGGCGAGACCACGCCTGAACTGGAGTCGCCCAGAGAGGGCAGGTCACTGGCCGGTGCCGGCAGGACCAGCAGGCAGGCCAGGCTCAGCAGGGTGGGGCGGAACAGTTTCATCCGATAAACTCCCGGGCTGGCAGAAAAAGGCCGGAGCGGAGCACCCGGGCGCATGCCCGGAAAATAACGGCAGGCTGAGGAGTGTCCCGGAGTGAAAGCGGATGAATATGTGCAGCCCCATGCGGATGCAGAGCTGGATACAAGTGGTCTGTCGTGCCCTTTGCCATTGCTGAAAACCAAGCTGGAGCTGAACGGAATGCCGGGTGGTGCGGTGCTGAAGGTCACTGTAACTGATCCGGGGTCGCAGCGGGATTTCCGCAGTTTTGCCCGGCTGTCCGGCAACCCCCTGTTGCATGAAAGCACTGTGCAGGGGATTTACTGTTACTGGCTGCAGAAAAAGCCGGAGTGCTAATCCGGCTGTCCGGCCTGGTCCAGATGCTGTGCTGCTGCCAGCACGGCCTCTGCATGACCGGGCACTTTGACGCCCCGCCAGGCCTGACGCAGGATGCCATCCCGGTCGATCAGAAAGGTGCTGCGCTCAATGCCCATGTATTCCTTGCCGTACAGCTTTTTAAGCCGGATGACGTCAAAAAGCTGGCAGAGCTGTTCATCTGTATCTGCAATCAGCTCAAAGGGGAGAGCCTGTTTTTTGCGGAAGTTCTCGTGGCTGCGCAGGCTGTCCCGGGATATGCCGAATACCAGGGTATTGGCTGCCAGAAATTCTGCATGGTGATCCCGGAAGTCCTGGCTCTCCGTGGTGCAGCCGGGTGTGCTGTCTTTCGGATAGAAATACAGGACCAGCTGCTGGCCCTTGAGGGCTTCCATATGGATTTCCCGGGCGCTGGTGGCCATGGCCCGGAAATCCGGGACAGCCTGACCGGTTATGACAGACATGCAGGAGCTCCTATGGGGTCTGTGGACGCCAGGGTTCGATCAGGGCATCCAGGTTCAGGGCATCGGCAAAATCCAGGAACTGGTCACGCAGCCAGCTGATCTGGGTGCCGGCGGGCAGGGTGACTGTCAGGGTGGCATTCAGCATGGTGCCTCCCGTCTGGGGGGCAATCCAGGTATCACAGGTCATGCTTTCCAGCTCGACCCGGTGGTCAAGGAAAAACTGGCAGATCTCGCTGATGATATCGGGCCGGTAAACGGCACTGACATAGGCCACATACGGTAGCGCCTGGGGGCGGGCCGCCGGCGGGTTGCTGCGGGTCAAATTGATGGTAAAGCCGTGCTTGCGGGTCAGTATGGGCAGGGCAGATTCCAGCCGGGCCAGCGCATCCCAGCTGCCGGAGACCTGAAGGGTCAGGGCGCAGAGCTCGCCGTGCCGGGACAGGCGGCTGCTGTCAATGCTGCAGCGGTTTTCAAAGCAGAGCCGGCTGAGCAGGGTGGTCAGCTCCATGGGTGCAGGACCCAGCACACTGATGACAAGGAACTGTTCGCGAACGGGGGGGGTGGTCATGCCGGTTTCCTGGATATCTCGATCAAGTTGCTTGCCGTGTAATCTGTTCAAGAGTAACGAAAATGCCGGTATGAGGGAATTCGGCGTTATCCGGACAGGCCTGCAGTCTGCCAATGAGTACGGTACTCGCAATGCGCAATCCGGCCCTGTACCATTGCGGGTCGGGTTTTCAGATTTTTCAGCAGGAGTGGCGGCATGATTGCGGGCAGTATGGTGGCACTGGTCACGCCCATGAACGCAGATGGTAGCCTGGACTGGGCCAGTCTGGCCGGGCTGGTTGACTTCCATCTGGATAACGGAACTGATGCAATCATTGCCGTCGGCACAACCGGGGAGTCTGCCACCCTGGATGTGGCCGAGCATATCGAGGTTATCCGCCGGGTAGCCGACCAGGTCGGTGGGCGTATTCCGGTCATTGCCGGTACGGGAGGCAACTCGACCCGTGAGGCCATCGAACTGACCCGGGCAGCCAGCGAGGTGGGTGCTGATGCCTGCCTGCTGGTCACTCCTTACTACAACAAGCCTACCCAGGAGGGGCTGTACCAGCACTTCCGGGCTATCGCCGAAGCAGTGGCCATTCCGCAGATCCTCTACAACGTACCGGGTCGTACGGTTTGTGACATGTTGCCCGATACGGTAGAGCGGCTGGCCGGCATCCCCAATATTATCGGCATCAAGGAAGCGACAGGTGACCTGCAGCGGGCCCAGGAAGTCATGGCGCGGGTCAGGCCGGATTTTCTGGTCTATTCCGGGGATGATGCCAGCGCGGTTGAACTGATGCTGGTGGGGGGCAGGGGCAATATTTCGGTGACTGCCAATGTGGCACCCAGGCTGATGAGTGACCTGTGCGCTGCCGCCATGGCTGGTCAGGCAGAAAAAGCCCGTGCAATCAATGAATTCTTGATGCCTGTGCATCGGGCACTGTTTGTTGAGTCCAACCCGATTCCAGTGAAATGGGCCCTGCATGAAATGGGACTGATTCCGCCGGGTATCCGTCTGCCACTGACCTGGCTGAGTGCTTCCTGTGAGGAGCCTTTGCGTCAGGCCATGCAGCAATGTCAGCTGCTGGCCTGAGCCGGAGCCGGGGCCGGATGAAAAAACAGCTGCTGCAGGTTTCCTCACTGGTCCTGAGTGTTTCACTTCTCTCCGGCTGCTCCCTGTTTTCCTGGCTCTGGGGCAAGGATGGTCTGTTTTATGACCGGGCGGCTGATTACCGCGAGGCCAGGATGGTGCCGGAAATGCGGGTTCCCCAGGGGCTGGCTACCCGGCCGCTGGAGCCGTTGTTGCCGGTTCCTGCCCGGGTCAATACACCGCTGAACGAGGATCGCTACGAGGTGCCAAAGCCGCGCAAGCTGGAGGTCGTGGCCAAAGGCAGCGATTTTTCAGTACAAACGGGCGGTGATGGCCGGACCTATCTGCTGGCACTCCGGACTCCGGCCCAGCTCTGGTCTTCAATCCGGCAACTGCTGAGCGAGTATGGGCTGGATATTGTCGAGCAGCGTCCCCAGGCCGGAGAGCTGGTTACGGGCTGGCAGCCGGCTTCAGACTATATCCCGGCCCTGCGCTCTGCTGTGAGTGGTCCTGTTGAAAGTCGCATCCGGCTGCGGATTGAGCCCGGTGTACAGCGTAATACCAGTGAAATTGCCATCCAGAGTGCTGAGAGGTCAGCCGGGGAGAATCCGGCGGTTGCTTGGGGCAGTCATTCCGCCAATGCACGTCTGGATACAGCGGTCCTGGATGAACTGCAAAGTGGCCTGACCCGCACTCTGGACAGTGGAGAAACAGTCTCGCTGGCTACCCAGCGTGAGTTTGATGCGCCCGAGCGGGTTGAGCTGGTCCAGGATGCCAATGGTAACCCGCTCCTGCGTCTGGATACTGATTTCAACCGTGGCTGGTCACGGGTTGGCCGGGCCCTGGAGGCTGCTGATATCCGGGTCGAGGATCTGAACCGGAGTCTGGGTATTTACTATGTCAACCTGGCTGAAGGGGCGGATGGCGGGAGTGCGTCGCCTGGTTTCTGGTCACGCCTGTTTGGTGGCGGCAAGAAAGACGATGAAAGCCGGTCCAAACGTGCGGAACGCTATCAGGTGCGGCTGAGTGAGGCTGGCAGGGGCATCCAGGTCGCCATCGAGAAAGATCTCAATACACTGGCACCGCCGGATATTGCCCGAAAAGTGCTGGTTTCCTTGCAGAATAACTTGATGAATACCCACCGCCGGCCTGGTGGGGCTGGTCCTGCGGACAAGCCGCCGCGCGACCGCTAGTCTCTGTCTTGTATTTTGGGAACACACATGGCTCTGTCTCTGAAAAAACTTTACTCCGGCAAGGTTCGCGATCTGTATGAGCTTGATGACAGGCGCATGCTGATGGTGGCCAGTGACCGGCTGTCCGCTTTTGATGTCATCCTGAACGAGCCGATTCCGGACAAGGGAAAAATCCTGACGGCCATTTCCGCATTCTGGTTCAGGCAGCTGGCCGGACTGGTCCCCAATCATCTGACCGGCGAGCTGGTGGAAGATGTGGTTCCAGCCAGTGAGCTGGCGGCCTTCTCCGGGCGCTCCATGGTGGTCCGGCGGCTGGAGCCCGTGCCCGTGGAGGCCATCGTGCGGGGCTATCTGGCCGGTTCGGGCTGGAAGGAGTACCAGAAGCAGGGCACTGTCTGTGGTATCCGTCTGCCGGCTGGTCTGAAAGAGGCTTCCCGGCTGCCGGAGCCAGTGTTTACGCCTTCAACCAAGGCAGCCGTGGGGGATCATGATGAAAACATCACGTTTGCCCGCTGTGAGTCGCTGATTGGCGAGTCCCTGGCCCGGCAGGTCCGGGATGTATCGATTGCCCTGTATCAGGCCGCAGCCAGCTATGCGGCAAGCCGGGGAATCATTATCGCCGATACCAAATTCGAGTTTGGTCTGGATGACCAGGGTGTATTGACCCTGATGGATGAGGTTCTGACTCCGGACTCCAGCCGTTTCTGGCCTGCTGACCAGTATCTGGAGGGCCAGAATCCGCCCAGCTTTGACAAGCAGTTTGTGCGTGACTGGCTGGAGTCCAGTGGCTGGAACAAGCAGCCACCGGCTCCGGCACTTCCTGATGCCGTCATCCAGAAAACGGCCGAGAAATACCGGGAAGCGCTTGTCCGCCTGACGGACTGAATTTTTATGGAGCAGGGCTTCGATAAAACAGTAGAGCTGCTATAATTCGCCTCCCTTCTGGAGAGATGCCGGAGTGGCCGAACGGGACGGATTCGAAATCCGTTGTACGGGCAACCGTACCTAGGGTTCAAATCCCTATCTCTCCGCCATAAATCAAAAGCCCCATAACATGGGGCTTTTGTATTTCATGGATTCGTGTTTTGGCGTGTTCTGTATTCCAGAACAGCTTGCCGTTGCTCTGTGATTTCCTCTGTTGTCTGATCGGATACGATCATTCGTTCAAATTTGTATAAGTTGCAGTATTATTTTCCGCTGCGTCGTTTCAGGACGGGATCGCCTCTCGTCCAATTACCTCCATCAAGGAAATCAGGTATGTCAAAGATTGGTATCTTTTACGGCAGCTGCTCTGGTGTAACGGGAAAAGTAGCGGGAAAACTCGCTGAAATGCTGGGCGAGGATCGCTGTGACCTCTATAACATGGAAGAAGACTTCACAGATTTCGATGACATGCTGCAGTATGATCACTTGCTGTTTGGCTGCTCTACCTGGGGTTCTGGCGAAGTCCAGAATGACTGGCGTGATCCGCTGCTTGATCTGGACAATGAAAAACCCGACTTTTCGGGTAAAACCATTGCCCTGTTCGGCGCCGGCGATTACAAGGCCCACGGTGAACAGTTCGTCAGTGCCCTGGGTATCCTGTATGACAAATTCAAGGCCCGGGGCGCGACGCTGGTGGGAGCTTTTCCGACCGAGGGTTATACCTATGAATATTCATTTGCCGAGCGGGATGGCCAGTTTGTTGGTCTGCCCTTTGACAAAGTGAACGAAGCTGGCAAAACCCAGGAGCGTCTGGCGCGCTGGGTGGCCATTCTGGAAAAAGAATTCCTGCCGGCTGAATAAGCCAGAAAACCGGTCGCAAGTTTTCTGGCCGGTTTTCCCTCCGGATGCTGGACTGCAATGCAGTCTGGCTTCCTGCCTGTCTGGCCGTTGCTCCGGGCATTTGTCTGCTCTGCGGGCAGGTCCATTTGCTACTATGATCCTGTCTGCAGGTGTAGCCTGCAGGGTTGCTGCTATTGGGCAGCATCCTTGTTTTTTGTGGTGCTGGTGATCCTGGTCGGTGGTCAGGCTGTATTGAATTCCATGGAATCAGGCCATATAACTTTTTGACAGAAAACAGCTGACGCAATGCATGTGATTTTTCCGGTTAATACAGTGTACAACCATGATCAACCTGACACCGGAGAGGAGGATGGTGACCTTGGGCTGGCTGTGCAGGAAGCCCGTCCGGATCTGAAGGCGCCACCGCTGTATCGCGTTGTCATGCTTAATGATGATTACACGCCTATGGACTTTGTGGTTGAAGTGCTGGAAGGTATCTTCAGTCACAGCCGTGAGGCGGCGACCAAGATTATGTTGACGGTCCATACTCAGGGCAGGGCGGTTTGTGGTCTGTTTACCCGTGATGTAGCCGAGACCAAGGCCATGCAGGCAAACCAGTATGCAAGGGAGTGCCAGCATCCGCTGCTGTGCGAGATCGAGAGGGACAGTTGACCTGACGCTGGGAAAGAGGTGAAGGCTATGTTGAATCGCGAGCTTGAAGTCACCCTGAATCTGGCTTTCAAGGAAGCCCGGGCCAGGCGCCACGAATTTATGACCGTCGAACACCTGCTGCTGGCCCTGCTGGATAATGAGGCAGCCGCGGGTGTGCTGCAGGCTTGTGGTGCCAATCTGGAGCGGTTGCGCCATGACCTGAAAGAGTTTATTGACTCTACGACACCGCTGATTCCCCAGAATGAGGAGGAGCGGGAAACTCAGCCTACCCTGGGATTCCAGCGTGTGCTGCAGCGGGCGGTTTTTCATGTACAGAGCTCCGGGAAACGCGAGGTTTCAGGAGCCAATGTGCTGGTAGCCATTTTCAGTGAGCAGGAAAGCCAGGCTGTATTTCTGCTCAAGCAGCAGAATGTCGCCCGGCTGGATGTGGTCAACTACATCGCTCACGGTATTTCGAAAGTTTCCGGTCAGGCTGGTCAGCCGGAGAATGAACCGGAAATGGTTGAGGAAGAGGGGGGGGAACCGGCTTCGGGCAATCATCCTCTGGAGGCTTATGCCAGTAACCTGAACGAGCAGGCCAAGCAGGGCCGGATTGACCCTCTGGTTGGCCGGGAGCGCGAGGTGGAGCGGGTCACTCAGGTGCTGGCCCGACGTCGCAAGAACAATCCGCTGCTGGTTGGTGAGGCAGGCGTGGGCAAGACAGCCATCGCTGAAGGACTGGCCAAGCGCATTGTTGATGGTCAGGTGCCAGACCTGCTGGCAGACAGTGTGGTCTATTCACTGGATATGGGAGCCCTGCTGGCCGGGACCAAATACCGGGGGGATTTCGAGAAGCGTTTCAAATCGCTGCTGGGTGAGTTGCGCAAACGGCCCCATGCCATCCTGTTTATTGATGAGATTCATACCATTATCGGAGCTGGTGCGGCCTCGGGTGGGGTGATGGATGCGTCAAATCTGCTCAAGCCGCTGCTGTCTTCCGGAGAAATCCGTTGTATTGGCTCAACCACCTTCCAGGAGTACCGGGGCATCTTTGAGAAAGATCGGGCTTTGGCCCGGCGCTTCCAGAAAATCGATGTGGTGGAGCCTTCGGTCGAGGACACCATCGGTATTCTGAAAGGCCTGAAATCCCGTTTCGAGAAGCACCACGAGATTGAATATACCGATGAGGCCCTGCGGTCAGCAGCAGAACTGGCGGCCCGCTATATCAATGACCGGCATATGCCGGACAAGGCCATTGACGTGATCGACGAGGCGGGTGCGTTTCAGCGGCTGCGGCCGGCCGGAGAGCGGGCCGGGCGGATTGATATCGCGCAGATTGAGGATATTGTGGCCAAAATTGCCCGTATTCCTCCGAAGACGGTCAGCAGTTCGGACAAGGAGCTGCTGCGTAATCTGGAGCGTGATCTGAAGCTGACTGTTTTTGGCCAAGATGAAGCCATTGGCTCGCTGTCCACAGCCATCAAGCTGTCTAGGGCTGGCCTTAAAGCGCCGGACAAGCCCGTCGGCTCGTTCCTGTTTGCCGGTCCTACCGGCGTTGGCAAGACGGAGGCAGCCCGTCAGCTGTCCCGGGCACTGGGTGTGGAGCTGATCCGCTTTGACATGTCCGAGTACATGGAGCGGCATACTGTATCCCGCCTGATTGGCGCTCCGCCCGGTTATGTCGGCTTCGACCAGGGTGGCCTGCTGACCGAGGCGGTCACCAAGACACCGCATTGCGTGCTGCTGCTGGATGAAATCGAAAAAGCCCATCCGGAAGTGTTCAACCTGCTGTTGCAGGTAATGGATCATGGCACCCTGACGGACAACAATGGCCGGAAAGCTGATTTTCGCAACGTGATACTGATCATGACTACCAATGCCGGGGCCGAGACAGCAGCGCGGGCCTCAATTGGCTTCACCCGGCAGGATCACAGCACGGACGCCATGGAGGTTATCCGGAAGAGTTTTACGCCGGAATTCCGTAACCGGCTGGATGCGGTCATCCAGTTTGGCCGGTTGAGTCACGAGACGATCAAGAGCATTGTGGACAAGTTCTTGGTTGAGCTGCAGGCCCAGCTGGAGGACAAGCATGTCACGCTTGAGGTGTCTGAGGCGGCCAGGGACTGGCTGGCCGAACAGGGCTATGACGAGCAGATGGGAGCCCGGCCGATGGCCCGCCTGATCCAGGAAAAAATCAAGCGGCCGCTGGCGGAGGAAATCCTGTTTGGTGGTCTTTCCACACAAGGTGGCGTAGTGCATGTAATGCTTGAGGAGGGCGAGCTGTCTTTTGATTTTGAGTCTGCCCTTGAGCCGGCCTGACTGGTAGCCACCACGCAAAAAAAGCCCGGTCATCTGCCGGGCTTTTTTATGGAAAATCCTGCCAGGGCGGGCGGCTGGTCAGCGGGCCCGGTAAGTAATGCGGCCCTTGCTCAGGTCGTAAGGAGTCAGCTCGACGCGCACCTTGTCGCCGGTCAGAATACGGATGTAATTTTTGCGCATTTTGCCGGAAATGTGTGCCGTCACGACGTGCCCGTTCTCCAGTTCCACGCGGAACATGGTATTGGGCAGGGTGTCGACGACAGTGCCTTCCATTTCGAAGCTGTCTTCTTTCGACATGCAGTAAAATCCTCAAAAAGCAGAATGGGATCGTCCAGGCTGGCCATGGCCCCGGAAAAGCGCGTTATTCTGCCTGAATAACCGGGGCAAGGCCAATGTTTCAGGTCAGCCGGACCCAGCGCTGGTTAATCAGCAGCTCAATGGGGCGGTATTCAGTCTTGTAGTTCATTTTCCGGCAGTTTTTGATCCAGTAACCCAGATAGACGGCTTTCAGGCGCAGCCGGGCTGCTTCCGCAATCTGCCAGAGAATGGCATAGCGGCCGAGGCTGCGCCGCTCTTCGCCCGGGTCATAAAAGGTATAAACCGCAGACAGGCCGTTAGGCAGAATGTCGGTTACCGCGATGGCCAGCAGTTTACCGTTCAGCCGGAACTCATAGAAAAAGCAGAAAGGCAGGTTTCTGACCAGAAAGGTATTGAACTGTTCCTGATTGGGCGGATACATGTCGCCATCGGCGTGGCGCGTCCCGATATAGGTGGCGTACAGCGAGTAATACTCATCAGTGAATGCCGGACGGGCCGCCTGAACCTCCAGATCCGCGTTTCGTTTCAGGATCCGTTTCTGCTGGCGGCTCAGGGTCAGGCCCACGGAGGGAACCCGGGCCGGAACGCAAGCGGTGCAGTCCTGGCAGTGGGGACGATACAGATGATCACCACTGCGCCGGAAGCCTGCTTCGGAAAGGCTGGCGTAGAGTTCAGTTTCCATGGGCTGGCTTGGGTCCAGAAACAGGGTAGTCGCCTGCTCATCGGGCAAGTAGCTGCACTCATGGGGCTGTGTTGCATAAAATTTGAGGCGGGCCAGTGCTGAAGTCAAGGGTTAACCCTCCAGGCCTTTTCCGGCAGTTTAAGTCAGGTCAGGGCGGGGCGTCTGCTGCCCAGCAACTTTCCGTGTCCAGGCCAAGTCCTTTCTTGCGTGCGGCTTTGAACTGGTGGCGCGGAATGGTCCGGGCTCCCAGGCTGGCCCTATGCCGGGGGTGCATCTGGCAGTCCCCCAGACTGAATCCCCGGGGCCGGCACTGGCCCCCCAGGGTAACCAAAGCGGGTTTGGA
>DIDB01000010.1 GCA_002417905.1 Pseudomonadaceae bacterium UBA5811 | reverse complement strand
TGCTGGATGAATATGCCGGCGGCCAGACCCTGGCCGGCGAAGTCCGCCAAGCGGCACAGTACTGGCGCCAGTGCCAGCAGGCGCTGGCCAGGATCAGCCAGCAGCATGAAGAGCGCCAGGCCCGCCAGCAACTGCTCGGTTACCAGCTGGAAGAGCTGGAGCAGCTGGCGCTGGGTGAGCATGAGCTGGAAAAACTGGAACAGGAGCACCGCCAGCTGGCCAGTGCCGGACAGCTGCTGCAGGCCTGCCAGCAGGTCATCCAGCTATGCAGTGACAGCGAGAGCGGCAATGTCCTGTCCAGCCTGGCCAATGGCCTGCAGCAGCTGTCAGCCTTTCCACACCCCCCCAAAGCATTGCAGGAAAGCCTCGGCCTGCTGGCCAATGCCCGGATCCAGGTGGAGGAGGCCGTCACGGAGCTGACCCGCTTTACCGATCATTTTGAGGCCGACCCTGCACGCCTGCAGAGTATTGAAACCCGGCTGGATGCCATCTACCGGCTGGCCCGCAAGCACCGGATTCCGGCCAGCGGACTGCCCGCCCTGCAACAGCAGCTGGCCGGGGAAATGCAAGCCCTGGATGCCAGCGATGAACAACGGGCCCAGCTTGAGGCAGAGATGGCCAGCGCCCGGCAGCTTCACACCGGAAAAGCCCGCGAGCTCAGCCAGCTCCGGAGCCACGCAGCTCCGGAGCTGGCCAGGGCCGTAGAGGCCGAAATCCACAGGCTGGGCATGCCCGGCGGCCTGTTCGCCATTGCCCTGAAGCCGCTTGACAGTGAGGAGCCCCAGGGCAGCGGGCTGGAGTCTGTCGAGTTTACCGTCAGCACCAACCCTGGCCAGCCACTGCGTCCCCTGGCCAGGGTTGCCTCCGGTGGTGAACTGTCCAGGATCAGCCTGGCCATCCAGGTGATTACCGCCCGGACATCCCGGGTACCCACCCTGGTCTTTGATGAAGTCGATGTTGGCATCGGTGGCCCCACGGCAGAAACGGTTGGCCAGCTGCTGCGCCAGCTTGGCCAGCAGGGCCAGATCCTGACCGTAACCCACCTGCCCCAGGTAGCCGCCCAGGGCCATCAGCACCTGTTTGTACACAAGGCCCGGGGCCCGCAGCAGACCCACACCCGGATCACCCGGCTGGACAACAGGGAACGCAGCACCGAACTGGCCCGGATGCTGGGCGGTCTTGAGCTGACCGAAGAATCACTGGCCCATGCCCGGCAGATGCTGGACAGGGCTCAGGGCTGAGGGAATGGAGAGAAAACCCGGGCTCAGGGCTTCCTGGGCTTGCGGACGTAAAGCACCAGATTGTGCTCCAGCAGCTCAAAACCGTGGCGACTGGCAATTTCCCGCTGCAGCTGCTCGATCTGCTGATCGTAAAATTCGATAACCTCGCCACTGTCCACACAGACCATATGGTCATGGTGACCGTTATCGGCCAGCTCAAATACCGCATGGCCACTGTCGAAATTGTGCCGCACCACCAGCCCCGCGGCCTCAAACTGGGTCAGCACCCGGTAAACCGTGGCCAGCCCCACGTCTTCGCCCGCATCCATCAGGGACTTGTAAACATCCTCGGCGCTCATGTGACGGTGGCCTGCCGAATCCAGCATCTGCAGGATCTTGATCCTGGGCAGCGTCACCTTCAGGCCAACTTTGCGCAGCTCGTTATTTTCAACCATTTATCGAGTTCTCGTACCACTGTTTTACCGCCTCCCGGATACGGTATCATCCAAGCTGACTTTTGCCCATTCAGGATAGCGAGAACTCACTGGCCCATGCAGAATTCCCGGCGGATACTGACCAGCCTCGGTCTGCTTGGCCTGACCGCAGGCCTGGCAGGCTGTGCCTTGCCCGGCGTGTACCGGATCGATATCCAGCAGGGTAATGTCATCACCCAGGACATGGTCAACCAGCTCAAACCCGGCATGAATCCCCGCCAGGTCCGCTACATCATGGGCAGTCCGCTGATTAGCGACACCTTCCATCCCAACCGCTGGGACTACATCTACAGCTTCCAGGCCGGGGGCAGCCAGCGCCGCCAGGAACGGATCAGTCTGATGTTTGATGAACGGGGCCAGCAGCTGGTGGCCCTGACGGGAGACTTCATGCCAGGAGTCAGCCGCGACCAGAAACTGCTGGGCACCGGAACCGGCTCCACCATGGTGGATGGCCAGGAAATGGAAGAAGAGGCCCCCGCTCCCGGCTCGCTGCTGGAGGAGCTGCAAAAAGAGGTCGACGACGCCAAACCAGCCCCGGTTCCGGTCCCCGAGCCGCTCTGATCCGGGCGCTGGTGCTCAGTCTAAATCCAGTACCGGCCAGACCTCAAAAGCGGGCATCTCGTAGGGATGAGCCTGTTTGAGGGCCGTCACACAGGCCCTGACCTGTTCATCCGCCACCACCAGCTCCACCCGCCATTCGGCAACCTGCTCCAGCTGGCCGGGCTGGCCCAGCCAGGGCTGGCTGCCTGGCAGAGGCCGGAACTGGCCCTGGCCGAGAATCTGCCAGCAACAGTGATCATAAGCACCGATCTGTCCGCCCCCGGCGGCAAAAATAGCGGCCTTGACCGGCTCCAGATGGGTATCCGGCACATAAAAACACAGCTTGTGCATATCGACCTCCAGGAGCAGGCCCGCAGGCCTGCTCCCTGCCGGTGTCAGTCCACCCAGGCCCGGGCATTGCGGAACATGCGCATCCAGCCGCCATCTTCCTGCCAGTCTGCCGGATACCAGGAGTTCTGCACCGCCCGGAAGACCCGCTCCGGATGGGGCATCATGATGGTGACCCGGCCATCCCGGCTGGTCAGTCCGGTAATGCCGGCTGGCGAACCGTTGGGGTTGGCCGGATACTGCTCGGTCACCTTGCCATGGTTGTCCACAAAGCGCAGCGCCACCGTTCCGGAGCAGTCGGCTGCCTGACGGACCGCCGGGCTGTGAAATTCGGCATGTCCCTCACCATGGGCAATGGCAATTGGCAGTCGTGAGCCGGCCATGCCCTGCAGGAAGATGGAGGGCGAATCCTGCACCGCCACCATGGCTACCCGGGCTTCGAACTGCTCGGAGCGATTGCGCACAAAATGCGGCCACAGCTCGCTGCCAGGAACCAGCTCATGCAGGTTGGACAGCATCTGACAGCCGTTGCAGACGCCAAGGGCAAAACTGTCCGGCCGGGCAAAAAATGCGGCAAAAGCCTCCCGGGCCCGGGCATTGAACAGGATGGACTTGGCCCAGCCCTCGCCGGCCCCCAGCACGTCACCATATGAAAAGCCACCACAGGCTACCAACCCGCGGAACGACTCCAGACGAACCCGCCCGGCCAGAATATCGCTCATATGCACATCAACGGCGGCAAAGCCGGCCCGGTCAAAGGCGGCGGCCATTTCCACCTGGCCATTGACCCCCTGCTCGCGCAGGATGGCCACCGCCGGGCGGACGCCGGAACGGATATAGGGCGCAGCAATATCCTCTTCCACCCGGAACGTCGTATGCACATGCAGCCCCGGATCATCCCCGGCCTGCAAGGCAGCAAACTCCTGGTCAGCACACTCTGCATTGTCCCGCAGCCGCTGGATCTGGTGGCTGGTCGCTGCCCAGCGGGCCTGCAGCCGGGTACGCAGCCCTTCAAAGACCGGCTGGTCACCCAGACTCAGGCTGATCCGGTCACCGGCCAGCGGCTGGCCAAGCAGATGGATACAGCCCGCCAGACCCGCTTCGGCAAAGCGGGCCAGCACAGCCGGTGCCGCTTCGCGGCGCACCTGCAGCACGGCGCCCAGCTCCTCGCTGAACAGGGCCGCCGGCAGTGCTTCCGGCCGGTCGGCCAAGGCATCCAGGGCCAGCTGCAGGCCACAGTGTCCGGCAAAAGCCATTTCCAGAAGCGTTACCAGCAGACCACCATCGGAGCGGTCATGGTAAGCCAGCAGCTGGCCGCCGGCACCGCCGCTTCTACCCCTCTGACGCTGCCGACGAACAGCCTCCTCTCCCTCCCCTTCCTCTCCTTCTCCTCCTCCCTCTCCCCCCTCCCCTCTCCCTCCCCCCTCCCCCTCCCCCCTCTCTCTCCCTCCC
>DIDB01000082.1 GCA_002417905.1 Pseudomonadaceae bacterium UBA5811 | reverse complement strand
CGTATTCCTCTGGCAGCCGGACTGGCTACTGAAAGCCTGTCCGCCCATATCGGCCAGCGTATCCGCTGGGCCCGGGGCATGGTACAGATTTTCCGGATGGACAATCCACTGCTGGGCCGGGGGCTCGCCCTGTCCCAGCGCCTGTGCTACGCCAATGCCATGCTGCATTTCATGGCCGGGCTGCCCAGAATCATCTTCCTGACGGCCCCCCTGGCGTTCCTGCTGCTGCATGCTTACATCATCTACGCCCCCGCCGCGATGATCCTGCTGTATGTCCTGCCCCACATGGTGCATGCCAGCCTGGCCAACAGCCGGCTCCAGGGACCGTTCCGCCACCCGTTCTGGGGCGACGTCTATGAAACCGTGCTGGCCTGGTATATCGCCTGGCCAACCACGGTGGCCCTGTTCAGCCCGGGCCGGGGCAAATTCAATGTCACCGCCAAGGGCGGGCTGATGGAGCACAACCAGCTGGACTGGGACATCATCCGTCCTTACCTGTTGCTGGTCCTGCTGAATGTTGCCGGCATGGGCTTTGCCATCTGGCGCCTGGAATACGGCCCTGAACCCGAAATTTTCACAGTCATCGTCAGCACCCTGTGGAGCCTCTATAACCTGCTGATCATCGGAGCTGCCATTGCTGTAGCCGCCGAAGTGCGGCAGATCCGCCAAACCCACCGGGTCCAGACCGAACTGCCGGCAGCCCTGCGCCTGCCGGGCGGCCACCTCCATGCCTGCGAGCTGGTGGATTACTCGGAAGGTGGCGCCGGCCTGCAGATGCATGCCCCCGATCTGGTCAGGGAAGGTGACCGCGTGCAACTGCTACTGGGCCGTGGTGAGCAGGAATTTGTCTTTGACAGTCAGGTGATCCGCTGCGCCGGCCACAGTGCCGGACTGGCCTTTAATTACCGCAACCTCCAGCAGCGGATTGATTTTGTTTCCTGCACCTTTGCCCGCGCCGATGCCTGGCTGAACTGGAACAGCGACCGGGAAATCGACCAGCCCCTGTACAGCTTTATTGAAGTCCTCCGTTTTGGCATGCGCGGCTATTACCGGCTGCTCAAATACCTGCCCGAACCGGTTTACACCCTGGTATGGCCAGTTGTTGCCCTGCTGCGCTGGCTGCTCAGTTACCTGCCTCGAATGCCCGCTGCCCGCTGAAGGGAATCACAATGAAACTCAGAACCTTGATGCCATGGCTCATGGCCTGCTCACTGGCCGCACCGGTGGCCGGTACCGCCAAAACCGGACAGGCGGCCGTAACGGCACCCACCGCGCCGGTCAACGGCGGCGTACCGCCTGCCCCGCTTCCGCCAGCCTGGCAGACCACCTTTGACTTCGGGCAGCTGGGCATGGGCAAGGATACCCTGCTCTCCGGAATCAATAACCGGGGAACCGTCGAATTCCGGCTGCGCCGGGACCGGCTGGCCACCGCCGTAACGCTCCATCTGCACTACACGCCTTCGCCATCCCTGCTGCCAGGGCTGTCACACCTGCGGATCTACCTGAACGACCAGCTGATGGATACGGTCCCCATCACCAAAGAGCAGATCGGCCAGTCCGTGGACCAGGAGGTCACCCTTGATCCCCGGCTGGTCAGGGATTTCAACCGGGTGCGCGTAGAGTTTGTTGGCCATTACACGGACATCTGTGAAAACCCGGCCCACAGCAGCCTATGGCTGAATCTGGGCCAGAAAAGCCAGCTGCTGCTGGGCGAGCGCGCCCTGGCCCTGGGCAACGACCTGGCTTATTTTCCGCTGCCCTTTTTTGACGAGCGGGATTTCTCCAGGGTGGAGCTGCCCATGGTCTTTGCCCAAACCCCCAGCCTGGGCGAGCAGCGGGCAGCCACCATTCTGGCTTCCTATTTCGGTGCCAAAGCCGGCTGGCGGGGCACCCGTTTCCCGGTCAGCATTGACCAGCTGCCAGCAGTCAGGGCAGACCAGCCACAACCGGTCATTGTCTTTGCCACCAATGAACACCGACCGGCCTTTATGGCTGACTATGAGCGTTTTCCACGGGTCGAGGGTGCGGTGATCCAGATGCTGGATTATCCGGGTGCCCCTACTGCCAAGCTGCTGCTGGTCATGGGCCGGGATGAAGCGGATCTGGCACTGGCGGCCTCGGCACTGGCCACGGAGAGTGATCTGCTGCGGGGCAGCCGGGTCCGGGTGGACCGGGTCGCCGAACGCCAGCCCCGCCAGCCCTACGATGCGCCCAACTGGATGCGCACGGACCGGCCGGTACGCTTTGCCGAACTGATCGGCTATCCCGAGCAGCTGCAGGCCAGCGGCCTGCAGCCCAGCCCGATCCAGCTGGACATCAGCCTGCCGCCGGACCTGTTTGTCTGGCGCAATCACGGTATTCCCCTGAAAGTCCGCTACCGCTATACCCCGCCGCTGGTCACCGACGAGTCACGGCTGAATATCAGTGCCAATGGCCAGTATGTGTCGAGCATCGCCCTGAAAGGCAGCGATGCCGACCGCAGCCAGCTGGAGCAGCTGCGTCTGGAAGTCACCTCATCGGATGCCACTGCCTTTGCAGACAACCTGCTGATTCCGGCGCTGAAAATTGGTGACCACAACCGTCTGGAATTCAATTTCAATTTTGCCACCACGCTGGGCAACAGCCGGGAGGGCAGCTGCCGCAGCTTCCTGCCGGTGGAAACCCTGGCCCGGATTGATGAAAATTCCAGCATTGATTTTTCGGGCTACTACCACTACATGGCCATGCCAGACCTGCGGGCATTTGCCCGCAGCGGCTTCCCTTTCAGCCGGATGGCCGACCTGTCGGAGACCCTGGTGCTGGTCCCCCCCCAGGCCAGCCCATTACAGATAGCGACCCTGATGGAGTCTGTGGCCCTGATTTCCGCCCAGACAGGTTATCCGGCCTTTGGCCTGCATCTGGAAAGCGACTGGGCAAAGGCTGAAAACAGCGATGCCGACCTGCTGCTGCTGGGACCGATGCCCCAGGCCTTGCGCGAGCGCGAAGACCTCAACCTGTTGCTGGCCCGTCCAGCCGACTGGCTGCGCCAGGCCAAAACCAGTCACCCGGCCTGGCAGACCACCCGTGACTCACTGCCCCCGCAAGGCGAACCGGCAGAAACCGAAGTAACCCTGAGTGCCCAGGCACCGATTGCCGCCATCGTCGGTCTTGAATCCCCGTTCAGCTCACAGCGCAGTATCGTGGCCCTGCTGGCCAGCAGCCCGGAAGACTACCGGCTGTTACGGGAAGCACTGGGTGACTCCGGCAAGCGCAATGCCATGGCCGGTTCCGTGGTGCTGATCCGCAGCAGCGGCGTCTCCAGCCAGCAGGTGGGTGAGCGCTATTTCGTGGGGCATCTGCCCTGGTGGCTGCTGCTGTGGTTCCATCTGTCCGGCTATCCGCTGGTGCTGGCCGCCTGTGCCACCGGGGCCATCAGCCTGTTTGCTGTCTGGCTGTGGCGGGCCCTGCGCCAGGTTGCCCGCCGCCGGCTGGAGGATAACCACTGATGGGACACAACCTGACAAGGCCCGCGACCCTCCGCCAGCTGGTCTGGCTGTGCGGCCTGCTACCCGGCCTTGCTCTCGGCCAGGCCACCGGACTGGAACAGAAAGATTGGCTGCTGGGCCAGATCCGGCTGGGGGAAGCCATCTACCGGGATGACCTGATCAATGATGCCCTGGCCCGGCTGGAGCTGATCGCCCCCGATGATCCGGACACCCTGCTGCAGGCCGGGCGGCAGGCCATCCGCCAGCATGAACTGGAGAAAGCCGGGACGCTGCGCGACCGCCTGCACCGGCAGGCACCCGGCAGTCCAGCGGACCGCCAGCTGGACAGCCTGCTGAACAGCACCCGGGGCGAAGCCCAGAAAAGCCTCCAGGAAGCCCGGCTGTTTGCTGTGGCTGGCCGCAATGCCGAAGCACTGGCCATCTATAACCGCCTGTTTGGCGGCGAGCCACCCAGCCTGGAACTGGCCGTTGAATACTGGCGACTGCGCAGCGGCCTGTCCCCGAAGGACAAAACGGCAGCTATTGCCCGGCTGGAAGGGCTGGACCGGCAGTATCCCGGCAATGCAGGGCTGCGCCAGCTGCTGGCCAACCTGCTGTTCAGCGTGGACCGCAATGCCGATGCCCTGAAGGTGCTCGGCCAGCTGGCCAGCAACCCGGCAGCCAGCAATGCCGCTGCCCAGCGCGAGTTCGACTATCTGGAAAAACAGCCCACCGGAGCAGCCAGTGTGGCGGCCTGGCAAGGCTTTCTGCAGCGTTTTCCGGACAGTTCACTGGCTACAGAAGCCCGGAAAATTCTCGGCAAACAGCAGGCTCTGGTCAGCGATCCCTACTGGCAAAGTGGCCAGAAAGGGCTGGCCC
>DIDB01000057.1 GCA_002417905.1 Pseudomonadaceae bacterium UBA5811 | reverse complement strand
GCCCGGGCCGGTGAACATGGCCGGGGCTTCGCCGTGGTGGCCATGTTCACCGGCCCGGGCCGCCTCGATGGCTGCGTTCAGGGCCAGAAGGTTGGTCTGTTCCGCGATTTCTTCGATGGTCTTGATGATGTTGGTGATGTCCCGCCCGGACTGGTTGATCTCCTGCATGGCCTGTTTCAGGGACTGCATCAGCCGGTTGCCGGTCTGGGCCGACTGCTCCGAGTTGTGGGACAGTGCGCTGGCCTGGCTGGCATGGCTGGAGGTCTGGCGGATCTGGGATGCCATCTGGTTGATGGTGGCCCCGATTTCAGTCACGGCGGAGGCCGATTCCGTGGCCCCCTGCATCAGCTGCTGGCTTAGCGTGGTGACCTGCCCGGCCTTGCCGGTGATCGTGCGCGAGCCGGACTGTACGTCGGTCACCAGGCTGTTCAGGTTCTGCACCATGCGCTGCAGGGCCAGCCCCAGCTGGTCCTGGGGAGAGGACAGCTGCACCTCAAGGTCCAGATCCCCCTGGGAAATGCGCTCCGCAATCCTGGCCTGGGCCTGCAGGCTTTCCGCCATGCGGTCGAGACTGTGGGACAGCTGGCCCACCTCGTCGGCGGACTGGTAGGTCATGCGCCGGGAAAAATCGCCCTGCTGGATGGTGTTGGCCAGCTGGGCCGCCTGGCGGATGGGCCGGGCCAGTGAGCGGGCAAACCACCAGAGGGCCAGCATGGCCAGCAGGGTGACCAGCAGGCTGGCCAGAAATTGCTGCAGGGCGCCCTGCCTGCTCCAGGCGGCCATGTCCTGCTCCAGTTGCCTGGCCTGGGCCAGCGGAATTTCCCGGTCAATCCGCAGCATGACGGACCAGGGCTTGCCGGTGTTGCCGAGGGTAATCGGGGTAAACACTTCGGCCATCTGGTCAGTTGCCGACTGGCGGCCAATGGACTGGCCCTGGCGGATGGCGGCCAGAGCGCTTTCCCAGCCCTCGGGCAGAATGCTGCTCAGTGGCTGGCCGATCCGCTCCGGATAGCGGCTGTCGGCCACCAGCAGGCCCTGGTCACTGATGATGGCCACTTCGCCCTGGCCACCGAACAGCTGCCGGGAGACTTCCTGGCTGATGCCCTGCACGAAGTCGAGGTTGTAGTCGGCCCCCGCTACGCCAAGAAAGCGGCCATTGACCATGATGGGCGCTGACAGGGTGGCCAGCCAGACCGGTTTGCCCTGGACCACATAGGGCAGCGGGCCCAGCACACTGTCCTGATGGCGGGTCTTGGGTTCACTGTACCAGCCTCCTTTGGCCACGCCGTTGGGATGGGTCTCCGGGCTGTCATAGTCCACCAGCGGCTGGACCGCAATCTGGCCCTCCGGATTACGGGTCCAGTAGGGGGTAAAGCGGCCGGTCAGGGGGCTATTGCCGCCCCCGGCCTTGTGAAAGGCATTGTCATTGCCATCAAAGGCATCGGGCTCCCAGCAGCTGTAGGTGCCGTTAAGCTCCGGATTATTTTCCAGCACATTCCGCAGGATGGCGTTGGTCTGGTCCCGGTCCAGGCTCAGTCCGCCGCTTCCGGCCGGGTCCATCCTGGCTACAGCAAAGGTCTGGGCCAGGGTGCGGGCCGTATCCAGGGCCAGATCAAAGCGGGCCCGGATTTCTCCGGCGTAGCGGCCCCCCAGGTTTTGCAGGTTCTGCAGGGCATCCTGCCAGGCCTGTTCGCTGACCCGGCTGGCCACCAGGCTCTGGGTGGTTGCCGAGGACCAGACCCCGTAACCGATCAGGGCGGCCGAGGTCCCCAGCAGGCATAGCCCGCCGGCCAGGGCAATCTGCTGCTGGATGGATTTCAGTTTCATGAAGCCCCCTTGCCTGAAGTGGAAACCGTTATGACGTTGTAATAATGCGGTTGGCACGGCAGGTTAACGGCAGCCGCCGGCAAAATTGCAGGGCAATTTTCCGGTTGTCCTGGAGCGGCCGGGAAGGGCAGCCGGCCCGCCTGGCGGGCCGGGAGGGCGTCAGAAGAAGACGAAGGTGTGCAGGACAAACAGCGGAATCAGGATGGCCATCGACCAGGCCATATAGCCGAAGAAGCTGGGCATGGGCACGCCGCGCTGGTCAGCAATCGCCTTGACCATAAAGTTCGGGGCGTTGCCGATATAACTCAGTGCGCCCATGAATACCGAGCCCATGGAGACGGCCAGCAGGGTATTGGGCAGGCTGTTCATCAGGGTCTGGGCATCACCGGAGGCCAGGTTAAAGAACACCAGATAGGTCGGCGCGTTGTCCAGGAAGCCGGACAGCATGCCGGCCATCCAGAAGTACATGCTGTTGACCGGGCCGCCGGAGGCATCGGTCACACTGGCGACCAGGCTGGCCATTTCGCCCTGGGCACCGGCGCGCAGGATGGCAATGACCGGAGCAATGGTCAGGAAGATACCGGCGAACAGCTTGGCCACTTCCAGGATGGGCCCCCAGTTGAAGTCATTACCGGCCCGGACCTGTTTCGGGGTGGCCACCAGGGAGAGCGCTGCCAGGGCCAGCAGAATCAGGTCACGGGCCAGGTTCTGCCATTCCACATGGACGCCAAGAACCTCGAACGAGCGGTCCGGATGCCAGATGCCGGACAGCAGTACCGCACCAATCACTCCGCCCAGCAGCAGAAAGTTGAATTTGCCATACAGTTGCAGTCCGGAATCCGGGCTGGGGTCGCGGGGCAGCAGCTCATCTTCCCTGGAGTACAGCCAGGCATCCAGCACGTAGAAAACGGCCAGCAGGACCAGGGTCGAGAACAGCACCGGCAGCAGCATGTGCTGGACGGTCCACATGAAGCTGACCCCTTTCAGGAAGCCCAGGAACAGCGGCGGATCGCCCAGCGGGGTCAGCCCGCCGCCGATATTGGCCACCAGAAAAATAAAGAACACCACCACATGCACCCGGTGCTTGCGGTTGTCATTGGCCCGCAGCAGGGGGCGGATCATCAGCATGGCCGCGCCGGTGGTGCCCATGATGGAGGCCAGGGCCACACCGATGGCCAGCAGGCTGACATTCATGCGCGGCGAGCCGTGCAGGTTGCCCCAGACCAGAATCCCGCCGGAAATGGTGTACAGCGAGAGCAGCAGGATAATAAACGGCAGATATTCGGTGAGCAGCGCATGGGCAATGATGCCCAGCGTGGTCTCGTTGCCAAAGCTGAGGGCAAAGGGCACCAGGAAACCCAGGGTCCACAGGGCGGTGATCTTGCCGAAATGGTGGTGCCAGATATTGCTGGCCAGCAGCGGAAAGAGGGCAATGGACAGCAGAATGCCGACAAAGGGAATGCCCCAGGTCAGCCCCAGACTGGCGCCATCGATTTCCGAGGCATGACCCAGACCGGGAAACAGGGCCAGCGCCAGCAGCGCAAGGGCCAGACTCCGTTTCATGTGTGTGTTCTCCAGAAGGATGGGTGAGCGGTACGGCGCGCTAGTTAAACGCAGCGCGGCCGGTTTTGCAAAAGGCTGGCCAGACTCAGCGCAGCTCCAGCAGCCGGTGCCAGAGCATCCCGAGGGCCAGCAGTGGCGAGCGCAGCCAGCGGCCGCCGGGAAAAGTAGGGTGGGGTACCCGGGCAAACAGGTCGAAGCCGCCGCCCAGCTGGCCGCTGATGGCTTCGGCCAGCAGCCGGCCGGCCAGATGGGTGACATTCAGGCCGTGCCCGGCATAGGCCTGGGCGTAATAGATGTTGGGCTGGCCGGCCAGCCGGCCAATCTGTGGCAGCCGGTTGGCGCCAATGCCAATCAGTCCGCCCCAGGCATAGTCCAGCCGGACGCCGTGCAGCTGCGGAAACACCTGCAGCATCTTCGGCAGCATATAGCGGTCAATCCGCCGCGGATCGCGTCCGGAATAGTGGCAGGCTCCGCCAAACAGCAGCCGGTTGTCGGCAGACAGACGGAAATAGTCCAGTACCACCTTCTGGTCACAGCAGGCGGCCCGCCCGGGCAGCAGCTGCTGGCACAGGGATTCGGGCAGGGGAGCTGTGGCAATGATATAGCTGCCAGCCGGCAGGATTTTGCCGGACAGGGCCGGCTGCAGCTGGCCCAGATAGGCATTGCAGGCCAGTACCAGGGTTCCGGCCTGCACCACGCCCTGCGGGGTTCTGATCCGCAGCTGCGGACCGGCGTCGTCGATGTGCAGCACCGGGGACTGCTCGAACAGCCGGACGCCCAGCCGGTGGGCGGCCAGTGCTTCGCCCACGGCCAGGTTCAGCGGGTGCAGATGGCCGGACCCCAGGTCCAGCAGGCCGCCCGGGTAACGGTTTGAGCGGATGACCCCGGCCAGTGCCGTGCGTTCCAGCAGCTGCAGGGTATGGGGATAGCCCAGTTGCTGCAGGGTGTCCTGCTCGGCGGCCAGCTGCTCCAGATGGCGCGGTTTATTGGCCAGCTCGCAGAAGCCCCAGCGCAGGTCGCAGTCGATATGGTGGCGTTCGATGCGCTGGCGGACCAGATCCACGGCCAGCAGTCCCAGCTGCTGCAGCTGGCGGACACCCTCCTGGCCCAGCTGGGGCAGAAAGCGCCAGACCTCGTGGCCCACACCGCGGATCAGCTGGCCGCCGTTGCGGCCACTGGCTCCCCAGCCAATCTGCCGGGCCTCCAGCAGGATGACGGAGAAACCCCGCCCGGCCAGTTCAATCGCGGTATTCAGCCCGGTAAAGCCGCCGCCGATCACGCAGACATCGGCCCGGGCTTCACCGGCCAGCGGGGCAAAGCCCAGCCGGGTATTCAGGGTGGCATGGTAGTAAGTGGCTGGCGGATGTTCGGTATGCATGAGAGGCCCCGGAGCAAGGTCTGGGGCCACAGGATAGAGGCTTTTGCCCGGCCGGAGGCGGTCAGCCGTCGTGCCGGGGCTGACTCAGGGCCAGCAGGGCTCTGGCGTCCGCTTCAGTCAGGCTCTGGTGGTAGAAGGTCTGGAAGTACTCCTGGATGATCTTGACCAGATCAAGCCGGAAATACTGCGGGTACAGGGTCTGGGCCAGCCAGACCGCACCGATGATGCGGTTGCTGCCCGGTGGCCGGTCAAACCAGCTGAATGGCAACCAGGGAATCTGCAGCACCTGGCCGTTGCGGACCGCCTGCACGTTCTGCCAGAGCGGGTTATCCACAATGGCTTTCCAGGTGACCCGCCGCTCGGCGGCCGGTGTCCAGACCAGAATCCGCTGTGGCTGCCATGCATAAAGCTGTTCCAGCGACACCTTGCTCAGGCCTTCGCCGGGGACATTGCTGACGCGGGCCACATTGCGGGCACCGACAAACTCCAGCAGCTGGGTATGGGCCGAGCCGGCCGGGTTGGTGGACAGGCCATCCGGGCCTTCCGCGTAGTAGACCTGCAGGCGCCGGGCTTCCGGAATCTGCCGGGCCGTTTCCCGGATCGGGTCCAGATAGCGGTGGACAAAATCACTCAGCCGGGCCGCCTGTTCCGGCTGCTCCAGCAGCTGGCCGAGAAAGCTGAATGCCTGCGGGTAGTGCAGCATGTCCTGGTCAACCAGCACCACCGGAATCTGCAGGCGGGCCTGGGTCCGGTCGGCCCGCTCGGCCGCACCGGGGTAGGCCTCCATCACGATCAGGTCCGGTGCCATCTGCACCAGCTCTTCGTCGGACAGCTCCATGGCGCCACTGCCGGGACTGCGCTTGCCATTAAAGAAGCCATCTGGCAGGAAGCGCCGGGCACCTTCCGGCATCGGCCGGTTGTTGCCCAGCTTCTCCGGCGCAATGGCCCAGACCAGGGGGATGCAGTGACCAACGGCGTAGAGGGTGCGGATTTGCCCGGGCACTTCGACCTGGCGGCCGGCCATGTCGGTGACCTGGCGGCTGGCCCAGGCCGGGGCGCAGCCCAGCCCGAGCAGCAGCAGGCCCGCCAGCAGGCGGCGGAGAAAAGAACGCAGCATGGGAGAAGCTCCTGTACGGAAATCACCGGCTGCTGCGGGCAATGGCTGTGCCATGGCGCCAGAAATGACCATAAGGTGCATAACGGCGCTTTGGTTCGGGATGGTTGAAAAAATTCCGCCGGACAGTGAGGGCAGCTGTTCGGAAATGTGCGGTCCGGGGCCGTCCTGTACTCCCCCGAACCGGAAGCCGGTTTTAGCGCTGGAAGGGGAACAGTCCGGCGCGGAAGCTTTTGCTCATGTGTTCGGCCCGTTCAATGGCCTTGCTGGCGGCCTCTTCGGGCAGGGTTTCCCGGGCCGCTTCGCGGAACAGGGCCAGCCAGTCGTCAAAGTGTCCGTACTGCAGGGGGACCGGCATATTGGCGTGAACCGGATAGGGGTGGCCCTTGTAACGGTCGGTTCCCAGCAGGACGTGGGACCAGAAGTTCTGGACAATCTGCAGGTGATGGTCCCAGTTATCCACCACGGTATTGAACACCGGCCCCAGCGTGGGATGCTGGCGGGCGCGTCCGTAAAACAGCTGGACCAGATCGCTGATCTGTTGTTCGGTAACCTGTGACATGCCGGTATGCTCCTTGTGTGCGTTCGGGGCCGGTGACCGGCGTCCCGCTGCCGATTGTATGCCAGCGGCCGGTTCTTCATATACTGCAGGACAACAGACAAGCCGGCCCGGCCGGGCCCGGGAGGGAGCAATGCGTGTTCTGGTTCTCGGCAGTGGTGTGATCGGTACCAGCAGTGCCTGGTATCTGGCCCGGGCCGGTTGTGAGGTGGTGGTGGTCGACCGCCAGCCGGCACCGGCCCGGGAAACCAGCTTTGCCAATGCCGGGCAGATCTCTCCCGGCTATGCCTCGCCCTGGGCCGCCCCCGGGCTGCCGCTCAAGGCGCTGAAGTGGCTGCTGCAAAAGCATGCCCCGCTGGCCATCCGCCTGACCGCCGATCCCCGGCAGTACCTGTGGATGGCACAGCTGCTGCGTAACTGTACGGCTGCCCGTTATGCGGTCAACAAGGAGCGGATGGTCCGGCTGGCCGAATACAGCCGCGATGCGCTGGATGCGCTGCGTGCCGAAACCGGCATCCAGTACGAGGGCCAGCAGCTGGGCACCACCCAGCTGTTCCGCACGGCCCGGCAGCTGGAGGCTGCCGCCCGGGATATGGCTGTTCTTGACCGGTCCGGGGTGCCCTACGAGCTGCTGGACCGGGCGGGCATCCTGCGGGTGGAGCCGGCACTGGCCAGCGTGGTGGACCGTCTCAGCGGTGCCCTGCATCTGCCCAATGACCAGACCGGCGACTGCGAGCTGTTCAGCCGGCAACTGGCGGAGCGGGCCCGGGGGCTGGGGGTGGAGTTCCGCTTTGGCTGTACGGTCCAGCGGCTGGAGCCAGACGGCGACCGGCTGGCCGGCGTGCGGATTGATGGCCGGCTGGAAAAGGCGGATGCCTATGTGCTGGCTCTGGGCAGCGACAGTCCGCTGCTGCTGGCGCCGCTGGGCCTGCGGATTCCGGTATTTCCGCTCAAGGGTTATTCCCTGACCGTTCCGGTTGCCGAAGCGCAGAAGGCCCCCCGGTCTACGGTGCTGGATGAAACCTACAAGGTGGCGATTACCCGCTTTGACCAGCGGATCCGGGTGGGTGGCATGGCTGAGGTTGCCGGCTATGACCTGTCATTGAACCCGGCGCGCCAGGCCACTCTGGAAATGCTGCTGGAGGAGCTGTATCCCGGCAGCAGCCAGCGGGCCGCTGCCGAATTCTGGGCCGGCCTGCGCCCGGCCACGCCAGACGGCACCCCGATTGTGGGGGCGACTCCATGGCGTAACCTTTACCTGAACACCGGGCACGGTACCCTGGGCTGGACCATGGCCTGTGGCTCGGCCCGGCTGCTGGCTGATCTGCTGGCCCGGCGTACACCCGGCCTCCGTACGGAAGGGCTGGACGTGTTCCGTTATCTGTCCTGTCACAATCGAGGAGAAGTACCGGCATGAGCATCCGGCGTCTGCAGGTGGCCGCCCGCTATAGCGAGGCGGTGATTCACAATGGTCTGGTCTGGCTGTCCGGCCAGCTGGCAGAGGATCTGCAGGGTGATATCCGCCAGCAGACCCGGGAAACCCTGGCGGCCATTGCGGCCCGGCTGGCCGGGGCGGGTACCGACCCTTCCCGGCTGCTGTCGGTCACCATTTATCTGAAGGACATGGCCGCTGACTATGCAGCCATGAACGAGGTATGGGATGCCTGGGTGGTGCCGGGTGCCACGCCGGCCCGGACCACGGTGGAGGCCGGGCTGTACCACCCGGCGGTCCGGGTGGAAATCAGCGTGGTGGCGGCCCTGCCCTGACCGGGCTTCAGAGATCTACCTGGACGGAGGCCGAGAACATCCGGGGGGTGCCGGCCGTGGCACTGGCATAGCCCGAGCTGCCATAACCGTTCAGGCCACCAGGATGGATATTGGTCCAGTAGCGGCGGTCGGTCAGGTTGGTTACCTGCAGGCGGAGTACGGTATTCCGGTGCATGATTTGGGTGGAATAGCGGGCGCCCATGTCGAACAGGTGGTAGTCGCCATACCAGTACTGGTTCTGGATATCAGTGGCCTGGCGGCCCACATAGCGGGCATTCAGGTTGACTGCCAGCCCTTGCATGCCCGGAATGGTGTACTCCGTCAGCAAGTTGGCCGTATAGCGGGGCAGGCCGACGATCAGCTTGCCATTGGTGGACTTGTCACCGGTATGGCGCAGTTTGGCTTCCAGCCAGCTGATGCCACCAAACAGGTAAAGGTTTTCGGTGGGTTTGCCGTCGATGGTCAGCTCTACGCCACGGTTGCGCTGTTCGCCGATATTTTCATAGAGGTTATCGGTGGTGCTGAGCCCCTGGTAAGGCCGCTTGATCTGGTAGACCGCCAGCGACAGCCGGGCGCCCCCGACGACTGCCTTGGCTCCGAGCTCCCACTGCCGGCTGCGGTAGGGGCTGAGAATCTCGTTGTAGTTGCTGCCCGCCGTGGACGTGTCACCCTGCTGCAGGCTGTCGGCGTAGGTCAGGTAGATGGAGGTGCTGTCGGTCGGCTTGTAGGTCAGGCTGGCCGCTTGGTTCCAGCCGTAGTTCTCTGAATAATTCTTTTTCTTCGAGGTCACATAGACCCCGTTTTCCTTGACTGCACCCCAGTTTTTGGTCGTAAAGCGCGACCAGCTGGCGGTACCGGAAACAATCCAGTGGGGAGACAGGGTGATGCTGTCGCCCATGATCAGCGAGGTCTGGGTGGCCTTCGAGGTACGGTAGCGGTCGTGGAAACCGCTCAGGAAGCCGGGTTTGGAAACCAGGGTCGGGTCATTGTAGTTGCCGCCCGCCAGCCCGGTGTAGTCGATGGTTGAGGTGGTTCCTGAGGAGACGGCAGAACCGTTTTTCGGGTTGTAGTTGTTCCAGACAAAGCCGCTGACGCCAAAGCTCAGGTTGTGGTCCATAAAGCCGGTCCGGACATGGCCATTCAGGTTGCCCAGATAACTGGTCACGGTAAAGCGGCTGGCGGCGGACGTTTTGACGCCGCTTTTATAGTCGCCGCTCCGGTCCACCAGGGTATAGGTGATGTCGGTTGCATCCCGGTCAGCAATCTGGCGCAGGGCGCCGACATCCATTTTCCAGTTGCCGTCAAAATCATGCTTCAGGTGGAAGTCATAAGTTGCCGTGTGCTGGCGGTCCCCCGCCCAGTGCTGGCCATATTTTTTCTGGTTGGGGTCAATGGCGGCCGGCAGGGGCATGCTGGTACTGAGCGCTACCGTGCCGGGCAGGCCCCGGCTTCGGTACTCGTAGTGGCTGGCGTTGGTTTCCAGTACGGTCCGGTCGCTCAGCTGGAAATCCAGCGCCAGGCTGCCGAGGGTCCGGGACACCCTGGAGTCATGGGTATAGCCCTGGCCCCGGTCATCCATCAGGTTGACCCGGTAACGGATCCGGTTGCCGAGCCCGGGAATGGCACCGCTCAGGTCAGCCGCTTTCAGGTAAGACAGGCCGGTACTCAGGCCGGCGGTAATCCGGTTGCGGGTTTCACCGGTAGGCCGCTTGCTCACCGAGTTGAAGGTGCCGGCCGGGTTGGCCGGGCCATACAGGGAGCCGGCCAGACCGTTCATGATCTCAATCCGGTCAAACTGTTCGATGGGGTATTCCGTGGTGGAAACCGCGTTAAAGCCGTCAATCCGGAAATTCTGGATAACGCTGCCCTGCATGCCCCGGGCCTGGGGGCGGGTGCCATCGCCCTGTACCGAAGGGATATAGCGCAGGGCATCGTGCATGTTCTTGATCTGCTGGTTGCGGATCATCGAGTAAGACACGGTATTCAGCTCGTAGGGCAGGTCGAGGATATTGCGATCACCGAGCGGTCCCAGATCAGCCGTCTGTTTGCGGGCCTTTTCTTTCCACTCATCAAAGGTCTGCGGGCCATCATCGGCAAAGCTGAGGTCAGTTTTTTCCTGCTGCTGCGTTTTGTCGGTGACTTGCAGGGTGTCCAGGCTGATCGCCGTGTCGTTTTCTTCCTGCTGGGCATGGGCAGCCTGGATGGCGCTGATCAGCAGCAGGGAAATCCATAGGGGGTGTGTTCGGGTGACAGAAGGCATGGGGGGCTCGTCAGGGGGTTATCAAACATGAACCGCTCTCCCGGCTCTCCGGGCGGGGGACGGTGTGGCCAGGCAAGGCGGGATTCCTTCTCCGGGAAAGGGGCTGTCCTTATGGAGCAGGCCGCCGGGTATCTGGAATCTTCAAGTTATTAAAAGACTTAGCTTGCTAAGCATTTATTCATGTATGTAACCATATTGATAAAACTTTTGTAAAAATTTTCTTCGAATCTTTCGTGACTGTTTTAAAT
>DIDB01000072.1 GCA_002417905.1 Pseudomonadaceae bacterium UBA5811 | reverse complement strand
TTTGGGCCGGTCACCCTGCAGCTCGCTGCAGCTGGCCTCGCCGGCCCGGTACAGCTGTTTGACGATGCCCAGCCGCACCGGATCGCTCAGGGCATGGAGGAGGCGTTCGAGGGTAAATTCGCCGGGGGCGGGATGACTGTAGTGGCGCATGGGCCGAGTGTATCAGCTGTTTACATGGTTCCATAGTTCGAATACAGTCGAACTAAATTCCCCCCAAGCGAGGCGTACCCCATGTCTGCACTGTTCCAGCCCTATTCGCTGAAAGACGTCACCCTGCGTAACCGGATTGCCATACCGCCCATGTGCCAGTACATGGCGGAGGACGGGCTGGTCAACGACTGGCACCAGGTGCATTACAGCAGTCTGGCCCGGGGTGGCGCCGGGCTGGTGGTGGTTGAGGCTACCGCGGTGGCTCCGGAGGGCCGGATCACGCCCTGCTGTGCCGGTCTGTGGAATGATGCCCAGGCCGAGGCTTTTGCACCACTGGCCCGGGCCATCCGGGCCGCCGGTGCGGTGCCGGGGATCCAGATTGCCCATGCCGGGCGCAAGGCCAGTGCCAACCGGCCCTGGGAGGGGGATGACCATATCCCGGAACAGGATCCCCGGGCCTGGACGACGCTTTCACCCTCCGCACTGGCCTTTGGTGAACATTTGCCCCGGGTGCCTAGGGCCATGACCCTGGAGGATATCCAGCGGGTCCAGCAGGATTTTGTATCAGCAGCCCGCCGGGCCCATGAAGCCGGTTTTGAATGGATTGAGCTGCACTTTGCCCACGGCTACCTGGGCCAGAGCTTTTTTTCAGAACATGCCAACCAGCGGACCGATGCCTATGGCGGCAGCCTTGAGAACCGCAGCCGCTTCCTGCTGGAAACCCTGGCGGCGGTGCGCGAGGTCTGGCCGGAACACTTGCCACTGACCGCCCGCTTTGGCGTGCTGGAGTACGATGGCCGCGATGAGCAGACCCTGACGGAATCCATTGAGCTGGCCCGGCGTTTCCGGGCCGGCGGGCTGGATCTGCTCAGTGTCAGCATCGGCTTCAGCACCCCGGCCGCGCAGATTCCCTGGGGACCGGCCTTTATGGGCCCCATTGCGGAGCGGGTACGCCGCGAGGCGGCCATTCCGGTGACCTCGGCCTGGGGCTTTGGTGCGCCCGGACTGGCCGAACAGGCCGTGGCCAGTGGCCAGATGGAGCTGGTATCCGTGGGCCGGGCGCATCTGGCCAATCCGCACTGGAGCTACAAGGCTGCCCTTGAACTGGGTGTGGAGCGGGCCGCCTGGACATTGCCGGCCCCCTATGCCCACTGGCTGGCCCGTTACCACCAGATCGAGGGAGCACTTTAGTCCGGCCGCCAGGCCGCCGGGGTGGCAGAATCCGCGCTGGTCACTGGAGGGATTCCCGGGATGAAACTGCTGCACACCTCGGACTGGCATCTGGGCCAGAGCCTGTTTGGCCGGCCGCGCCATGACGCCTTTGCCGGCTTTCTTGACTGGCTGGCGGAAACCGTCCACCGGCAGCAGGTTGATGTGCTGCTGGTGGCGGGCGATGTTTTTGACACCGGCACCCCCGGTAACCGGGCCCAGCAGCTCTATTACCGCTTTCTGGGCCAGATGGCGGCCTCCGGCTGCCAGCATGTGGTGGTGGTGGCCGGTAACCATGACTCCCCGGCTTTCCTGGAGGCGCCCCGGGAGTTACTGAAAGCCCTGAATGTGCATGTGATCGGCCAGTGCGCGGCTGATCCGGCAGATGAGGTGCTGCTGCTGGAAGACCGCTATGGCCAGCCGGGGCTGCTGGTCTGCGCCGTGCCCTATCTGCGCGACCGGGACGTGCGCCGGGTCCGGCCCGGCGAAAGCCCGGAGGACAAGGACCGCCAGCTGGTTGCCGGCATTGCCGGACACTATGCCCGGGTTGCGGAAATCGCCCGGGCCCGGCGCCAGGCACTGGGCCGGGACCTGCCGCTGGTCGCCACCGGCCACCTGTTTGCCGCCGGCAGCCAGCCGGGTGAGCGGGATGGGCTGCGCGAACTGTATGTTGGTGCGCTGGGCCAGGTTTCGGCACAGATTTTCCCCGACTGCTTCAGCTATGTGGCGCTGGGGCATCTGCACCTGCCGCAGACTGTGGCCGGCCGGCCGCATATCCGCAACAGCGGCGCACCGCTGCCCATGGGTTTTGGCGAGACGGGCCAGGGCAAAAGTGTCTGTCTGGTGGCATTTGACGGCCTTGAGGCCCGGGTGGACTGCCTGGCCGTGCCGGTCCTGCAGCATCTGGTGCGGCTGCGCGGGGACTGGCCGGCCCTGCAGGCCGCCCTGCAGGCCATGGACCCGGCGCAGCCGGCCTGGCTGGAGGTCATCTACGAAGGCCAGGCGCTGATCAGCGACCTGCGCGAGCGGCTGGCCCGTCTGGTGGAGGGCAGTGCGCTGGACATCCTGTGTGTGCGTAACCGCCCGCTCAGCCAGCAGGCGCTGGGTGCTGCCCGCCCCGGTGAAAACCTGGAGGAACTGAGCGTGGACGACGTGTTTGAACGCTGTCTGGACGCCCGTCAGGTGCCCGCAGAGCAGCGGCCCGCCCTGTTGCGGACCTGGCAGGAAACCCTGCTGGACCTCCACCTGGATCAATAAGGACCTTTCTCACATGCGCATCCTGCAGATCCGCTTCAGCAATCTGAATTCTCTGGTGGGGGAATGGCTGATTGACCTGACCCACCCGGATTATCTGGCCAACGGCCTGTTTGCCATCACCGGCCCCACCGGGGCTGGCAAAAGCACCCTGCTGGATGCCATCTGTCTGGCCCTGTATGGCGAAACACCCCGGTTGGGCAAGATTTCCGGCACGGACAATGAGCTTATGGCCCGCCAGACCGGCAGCTGCTTTGCCGAGGTGACCTTTGCCAGCCAGAGCGGCCAGTACCGGGCCCACTGGAGCCAGCACCGGGCCCGCCAGCGGCCGGATGGCCAGTTGCAGCCCCCCCGGCATGAGCTGGCCGAAGCGGCCAGCGGCACCCTTCTGGCCAGTAAAAAAAGTGAGGTGCCCCGCCAGGTTGAAGCCGTTACCGGATTGGATTACAGCCGCTTTGTCCGGGCCATGCTGCTGGCCCAGGGCCAGTTTGCCGCCTTTCTCCAGGCCAGCGACGACGAACGGGCACCGATACTGGAGCAGATTACCGGCACTGAAATTTACAGCCGGATTTCCATGCAGGTGCACCAGCGGCTTGGCGAAGAAAAGCAGGCGCTGGCCGGGCTGGAGGCCGGGCTGCAGGGCCTGAAGCCCCTGCCGGACGAGGCCGTGCAGCAGCTGGAGCGTGAGCTGGCCGCCCAGCAGGCCCGGGCCGCCGCGCTGCTGCCACAGCAGCAGGCGGCCCGGCAGGCGCTGGACTGGCTGCAGGAGCGGGCCCGGCTGGAAACGCAGCAGCAGCACG
>DIDB01000145.1 GCA_002417905.1 Pseudomonadaceae bacterium UBA5811 | reverse complement strand
GGCCTGGCGCAGCCGTTTTTGCACGGTCGCCGGATCGAAGTCCACCATCAGCAGCCCATTCTGCACGCCATACTGGGTAACCAGCTGCTGCGGATTGGCCCGCAGGGCGGCCAGGGCGGGCGAGCGGGAGCGCTCCGCATCGCCGGTCAGCCGCTCAACCAGCGTATCGAACGCCAGCCGCAGGCCCTCATCCCGCCCCTGCTGGGCCGAATAGGGCTCCTGGACCCGGTACAGCCCCTCCATGGGCTCAGCCGAAACAGTAACCACAGGCACCAGAACCGAACAGGGAATCAGGAGCGGAGCAATCGAACGCATGACAGGCTCTCGGCGAACGGAAACGCATACCTTAAACAGCCCCCGGAAACACGGCAACCGGACAGCCCCGGAAAATGCCCACCATTTGCGGCCGGGATGGCTGGCCCGGAGCAAGCCTGATAAAATTCAGCACGTTGCAATCCCGCCGGCAGTTGCGGATTCCGTTCTCCTGCCGCCCCTGTATTTCCGCCACAGGCCCATACCATTATGAGCAAGCAACCCTCCCTCAGCTACAAGGACGCAGGTGTCGACATTGATGCCGGAGAAGCGCTGGTCGAGCGCATCAGGGGCGTCGCCCGGCGTACGGCCCGCCCTGAAGTCATGGGCGGGCTGGGAGGTTTTGGAGCCCTGTGCGAAATCCCGGCCGGTTACCGCCAGCCGGTGCTGGTATCCGGCACCGATGGCGTCGGCACCAAACTGCGGCTGGCCATGGACCTGAGCCGGCATGACAGCATCGGCATCGACCTGGTGGCCATGTGCGTTAATGACCTGGTGGTCTGTGGTGCGGAACCACTGTTCTTTCTGGACTACTACGCCACTGGCCACCTCAATGTCGAGGTGGCTGCCCGGGTTGTCACCGGTATTGGTGAAGGCTGTACCCTGGCCGGCTGTGCACTGGTTGGCGGCGAGACCGCTGAAATGCCCGGCATGTATGAAGGCGAAGACTATGACCTGGCCGGTTTTTGTGTCGGTGTTGTCGAAAAATCGGCCATCATCGACGGCTCCAGAGTACAGGCCGGGGATCTGCTGCTGGCCCTGCCGTCCTCCGGCCCCCACTCCAATGGTTATTCGCTGATCCGCAAAATCCTGGAAGTCAGCGGTACAGACGTGGCCAGCACCCGCCTGGAAGGCGTTCCCCTGACCGACCTGCTGATGGCCCCGACCCGCATTTACGTCCAGCCGCTGCTGCGGCTGATCCGGGAAACCGGCGCCGTTAAGGCCATGGCCCATATCACCGGCGGCGGCCTGCTGGAAAACATCCCCCGGGTACTGCCGGCGGGTACCCTGGCAGAAATTGACATTGACAGCTGGCAGCGCCCGGCCGTCTTCAACTGGCTGCAGGAGCAGGGCAACGTCGAGGCCCGGGAAATGTACCGTGTCCTCAACTGCGGAGTGGGCATGGTGATCTGCGTGGCGGCAGAGCAGGCAGAGGCGGCCATGGCCAGCCTGCGCCAGAGTGGTGAGCAGCCCTGGATCATCGGCCGGATCAGCACGGCAGAGTCCCCGGATACACCCAGGGTCCAGCTGAAAGGCCGGGCCGGCTGATGGGTACACCTCCATGCCGGGTCGTGGTGCTGATTTCCGGTAGCGGCAGCAATCTGCAGGCCCTGATCGACAGCCAGACACCCGATGGCCCGTTCCGCATCTGTGGCGTGATCTCCAACCGGGCGGACGCCTACGGGCTGGAGCGGGCCCGGCAGGCCGGCATCAGCAGCCAGGTGATCGACCACAAGGGTTTTCCCGAGCGGGACGCTTTTGACCAGGCCCTGATCGCCGCCATCGACGGCTGGCAGCCGGATCTGGTGGTGCTGGCCGGCTTTATGCGCATCCTGACACCCGGCTTTGTCGGACACTATCAGGGCCGGCTGCTGAATATCCACCCGTCCCTGCTGCCTGCCTACAAGGGGCTGGATACCCATCGCCGGGTACTGGACGCTGGCGAGGCGGAGCACGGCTGCAGCGTGCACTTTGTCACCGCCGAGCTGGACGGTGGCCCGGTGGCCCTGCAGGCGGCAATCCCCGTGCAGCCCGGTGAAAATGTCGATACGCTAATCCGGCGGGTCCATGCCCAGGAACACCGGATCTACCCGCTGGCCGTACGCTGGTTTGCGGAAGGCCGGCTGGCACTGGGCCCGGAAGGTGCCCTGCTGGACGGACAGTACCTCCCGGCCAGTGGTCATGTCTTACGAGAACCGAGGAGAACCTGATGCGAAACGCCCTGCTGTTTGCCCTCGCCCTGCTGTCCCTGCCCCTTCATGCCTTCGAACTGAAGCCTTTTAACGCCAGCTATACAGCTGACTGGAAAACGGTACCGGTCACTGGCAGCGCGGAGCGCCAGCTGGAAAAAATCCAGGATGGTGTCTGGAAACTGAGCTTCGACGCTTCGCTGATGATCGTCAGCCTGACCGAACACAGCCTGTTCCGCACCGATACCGATACCCTGCAGCCTCTGCAATACCGCTTTGAGCGTAGCGGCCTGACCAAAAGCAAACAGGTCAGCCAGGACTTCGACTGGCAGAACAAGACCATCAGTGGCAGTGACAACGGTGATCCGGTTTCGCTGCCACTCAATACGGGCATTCTGGACAAGGCCAGTTATCAGGTAGCCCTGCAGCGCGATGTCATGGCCGGCAAGAAGAGTGTCAGCTACCAGGTGGTGGATGGCGAGTAAATCGAAACCTCTGACTTCCGGGGTCTGGGCAAA
>DIDB01000115.1 GCA_002417905.1 Pseudomonadaceae bacterium UBA5811 | reverse complement strand
CGGAGGCCCACTGCCGGCAGGTTGCAGGCCACGCCGTCCCGGGGAACGATCAGCGCATAGCGGTGGCTGCGGCCCTGCGGGCGCACCTCCAGGCGGTCAGCCAGCCCCATCTGCGCCAGCCAGAAAGACACTCCGGCCAGCACATCCGGCCGGCCCTCCTGGCGCAGCAGGGCACTGGCCAGCAGGGCATCCACCGCACCCCGGCCATCGCTGCCCAGCTCACCGGGCCGGGTCCGGTTCCACAGGTAGTCCCGGGCCGGCTCGCGGCGCAGCGGGCCCAGATAGCAGAGCTGCTCCAGCCGGCGGCGCAGCATCAGGCTGAGGTCTCCGGCCAGCACCCCATCAGCGCCCAGAGCCGCCAGTGCCGCTGCCGGCAGGGCAATAGAGCGTTCAGGTGCATAGTGACGGCCCTTGAGCCGGGGCCGGACCTCGTCATCCACCAGGATGGAAAAAGCACCCCGCTCCCGGCGCACGGCCCGGAAGCAGCGGGTTCCGGCACGCAGGCTCAGGTTCTGGATGACCACGCTGCCCGAGGCGGTCTGGCCGTAACTGCAGTCAAAACCGCCCGTGGCCAGCGCCCCCTCCGGCCCGCCCTCAACGTCAAACGCAATGGCGAACTGGCGCGGGCCGCCGGCGGTCTGGTTCAGCACATCGTCAAACCGGCCAAAATCAAACAGGTCGTGGCACTCATCCCCGCCCAGATTGAGCTGGACGCTGCGGTCCGGCGAGTGCACGGTCTGCTTGAGCAGCAGCAGGCTCTGGATCAGCGAGGACTTGCCGGAAGAGTTGGTTCCCAGCAATACAGTCACCGGCCGGAGCCGGATATCCCCGGTGGCCTGCCAGGCCTTGAAGCGGGTCAGCCGCAATCGTGTAAACATCCATTCCCCACCGCTGCGTTCCCGGCTGGCTCAGCGCACCACGATACCCCGGCTGGCCAGATGGGCCTTGGCTTCGGGAAGGCTGTATTCGCCAAAGTGAAAGATGCTGGCCGCCAGCACCGCATCGGCTTTGCCCTCAAGGATGCCGGCCGCCAGGTGCTCAAGGTTACCCACACCGCCCGAGGCAATCACCGGGATGCCCACTGCTTCGCTGATCGCCCGGGTCACCCCCAGGTCAAAGCCATTTTTCATGCCGTCCTGGTCCATACTGGTCAGCAGGATTTCTCCGGCGCCCAGCCCCTCCATTTTTTGCGCCCAGGCCACCGCATCCAGCCCGGTAGGCTTGCGGCCACCGTGGGTGAAAATTTCCCAGCGCGCAGGCTCGCCGGGACCGGAGACCCGTTTGGCGTCAATGGCCACCACAATGCACTGGGCTCCAAAGCGGTCGGAGGCTTCACCCACAAATTCCGGAGCAAATACAGCGGCAGTATTGATTGATACCTTGTCAGCCCCGGCATTCAGCAGGTTGCGGATGTCCTGTACGGTACGCACCCCGCCCCCCACGGTCAGCGGAATAAACACCTGGCTGGCCATCCGCTCCACGGTATGCAGGGTCGTATCCCGGCCCTCATGGCTGGCGGTGATGTCCAGAAATGTGATTTCGTCCGCACCCTGCTCGTTGTAGCGCCGGGCGATTTCCACCGGATCACCGGCATCCCGGATGTTTTCAAAGCGGACGCCCTTGACCACACGGCCATTTTCCACGTCCAGACAGGGGATGATGCGTTTGGCAAGGGCCATATCCGTTCTCCATCCGGCGGGCAGCCGGATCATTCCACTTTGTATTTCAGGTCACACAGCGCCTGGGCTTCGGCTACATCCAGGGTGCCTTCGTAAATGGCGCGGCCGGTGATGGCGCCGATGATTCCGGTTTCGCTGGTCTCCAGCAGCGCCTGGATATCCTGGAGGTTATGGATGCCCCCCGAGGCAATCACCGGAATCCGGCTGGCGCGGGCCAGGGCGACGGTGGCCGCCACATTGCAGCCCTGCATCATGCCGTCCCGGGCAATGTCGGTATACACGATGGCCGCCACCCCGTCGGCCTCAAAACGCCGGGCCAGTTCGCTGGCCTGGATCTGGCTGGTTTCGGCCCAGCCATCAGTAGCCACAAAGCCATCCCGGGCATCCAGCCCGACAATGACCCGGCCCGGAAAGGCGCGGCAGGCCTCGCCCACAAAGGCTGGCTGCTTGACCGCCCGGGTGCCGACAATCACATAGCGGACGCCGGCCCGGACGTAGTGCTCGATGGTTTCCAGCGAGCGGATGCCGCCACCAATCTGGATGGGCAGCTCCGGGTAGCGCCGGGCAATCGCCGTCACCACCTCGCCATTGACCGGCTGGCCCTCAAACGCGCCATTCAGGTCCACCAGATGCAGGCGGCGGCAGCCGGCATCCACCCAGCGGCTGGCCATGCTGACCGGGTCATCGGAAAACACGGTGGAATCATCCATCCGCCCCTGGCGCAGCCGGACGCAGGCACCATCTTTCAGATCGATTGCAGGAATAATCAACATGTCTTGTCCTCGGAAAAGACCGGCAAAGCCACCCCGGAGGCAGCCTGCGGCCTGTTCAGGCGATTCGGGTTACCAGCGGCCGTCCCAGCTGACAAAGTTCTGCAGCAGCTGCAGGCCCAGGGTGTGGCTTTTTTCCGGATGGAACTGCACTGCAAAGCGCGAGCCTTCCGCCAGTGCAGCAGCAAAAGGCCGGCCATAACGGCCGGTGCCGGCCACCTGATGCGGCAAGGTGGCCTCCACGCAGTAACTGTGCACAAAGTAGAAGCGTCCCCGGTCGGGGATGCTGTGCCAGAGCGGATGGGCCATGGTCTGGCTGACTTCGTTCCAGCCCATGTGTGGCACCTTCAGCAGCTCGCCGTCTTCCTGCAGATGCCGGCCAAAAAAACGGACCTGGCCGGGGAACAGGCCCAGGCAGTCCACGCCGCCATTTTCTTCGCTGTGCTCCAGCAGTGCCTGCATGCCCACGCAGATGCCCAGGAAAGGCCGGTCGGCACTGACTTCCCGCACCAGTGCATCCAGCTCCAGCCGGCGGATTTCCGCCATGCAGTCGCGGATCGCACCGACCCCCGGAAAGACCACCCGGTCCGCTTCGCGGATCAGCCCGGGATCACGGGTGACCAGCACCCGGCCAGCCCCCACATGCTCCAGCGCCTTGGCCACCGAGTGCAGATTGCCCATGCCATAATCGATCACCGCCACGCTCTGCATTACAGGCACCCCTTGGTCGAGGGCATCTGGCCGGCCATCCGCTCATCCGGGGTCAGCGCCATGCGCAGTGCCCGGCCAAAGGCCTTGAACACGGTCTCGATCTGGTGATGGGCGTTGCTGCCCCGCAGGTTGTCGATATGCAGGGTGACCTGGGCATGGTTGACAAAGCCCTGGAAGAACTCCTGGAACAGCTCCACATCGAAGCGGCCAATGCTGGCGCGGTTAAACGGGATATGCAGCTGCAGGCCCGGCCGCCCGGAAAAGTCGACTACCACCCGGGATAACGCCTCATCCAGCGGCACATAGGCATGACCATAGCGGCACAGGCCCTTCTTGTCACCGACTGCCAGCGCCATGGCCTGGCCCAGGGCGATACCGATATCCTCGACCGTGTGGTGATCGTCAATGTCCAGATCGCCCTGGCACTCGATCTCCAGATCAATCAGCCCGTGCCGGGCGACCTGATCCAGCATGTGCTCCAGAAAGGGAACACCGGTTACCAGCCGGGACTGGCCGCGGCCATCCAGATTGATCCGGACCCTGATCCGGGTTTCCAGGGTGTTGCGCTCGACGGATGCCGTGCGTTCGGCCATCAGCTGCTCCACAAGGCGAAGGTAAAAAGGCCGCCATTATAGGCCTGCGCCGGACAGGGCGGCTACCGGCACCCGGCTGTGGCCAGTAGACTGATGCCCCCTGTCTGCCGGAGCCGTTGCCATGCCTGTCCTGATCGAAACCCTGACCCAGCCCGGCCCCCAGGACCGTGCAGACCTGGCCCGGATCTATGCCGAAGCCCCCGCTGCCCTGCTGGCCCCCTGGTCCCGGGCAGACGATCTGCTCGAAGCGGGCCTGGCCGGGCAGACGCTGCTGGCCGCCCGGTTCAATGGCCGGCTGCTGGGTGCTGCCCTGCTGCTGCCACAGCCGGCGGGCCGGCGGCTGGCCCCTCTGTGTGTCCGGGCGCTGACCCGGCGGCGCGGCGTCGGGCGCCCGCTCGCCGCATGTCCAGCCCGCCCGGCGGCCGCCGCAGCCCCCCCGCCGCCCTTCCAGCCCCCGGCCCGTCCGGCCCGC
>DIDB01000070.1 GCA_002417905.1 Pseudomonadaceae bacterium UBA5811 | reverse complement strand
AGAAAAGGGCACGCTGCGCGGCTATAGGGAGGACAAGCTCAATGCCAGGCTGGGTGGTGTCACATCTACCGGCAATGGCCGGCGGGAATCCTATGCCCATCGGCCGATGCCCAGAATGACCAACACCTATATGCTGGCGGGCGAAAGTGATCCGCAGGAGATCATCGCCTCGGTGAAAAACGGCCTGTACTGCGCCAGTCTGGGGGGCGGGCAGGTGGATATCACCAGTGGCAAGTTCGTGTTTTCCACCAGCGAAGCCTATCTGATCGAGGACGGTAAACTTACGGCGCCAGTCAAAGGCGCGACCCTGATTGGCAATGGTCCGGAAACCATGACCCGGGTGGAAATGGTGGGCAATGATCTGGAGCTGGATCCGGGGGTAGGCAGTTGCGGCAAGGATGGCCAGTCCGTGCCGGTAGGGGTGGGCCAGCCCACCCTGAAAATCGGGGCCATTACGGTCGGCGGGACGGGCAGCTGAGACTAGCGCAGGCCGCGCCGGGCCTCGTCCAGCTCCCGCAGGTATTTGAACAGCTTGCGGGCGGCAGCCGGTGGGCGCTGCTGGTCAGCCTCCTGGTGGGCCAGCCGCTGCAGGCTGCGCAGGTGCTGGCGGTCAGCTTCTGGGTATGCGCTGAAGAAGCGCTCCAGCACGCTGTCACCACCGTCCAGCAGCTGGTCACGCCAGCGCTCCAGCGCGTGAAAGCGTTCGTTGTACTGCCGGCTGGAAGTATCGATCTGCTCGAACAGGGCCATGACCGGCTGCAGGTCATGACCGCGCAGCAGTTTGCCAAGGTACTGGATATGCCGTTTGCGGGCGATATGGGCCTTGTGTTTGGGAGCTTCCAGCAGCGCCTTGCGCAGGGCATCGGACAGGGGCAGGCGTTCGATCAGCTCCGGGCTGAGGGTGGCCAGCCGTTCTCCCAGATCCTGCAGGGCGTGAAACTCGCGCTTGATCTGGGATTTGCTTTTTTCGTCATGGTCGTCGGCAGCAGAGAAATCAGACATGGGGATGGTCCAGTGAAAAACGCGGCCATCTTAACAGCAGCCCGGTCCGGCATGGCTTTCTGAATGCCGGGCGGGCCCGCACTGGGGACAGATGATGAGCAGTGAAACAGCAGGAGTCGGCCCGGCCGATCTGGAAGGGGTGCGTGACAGGGTCAGTCGCATCATCGGGGAGGCCCGCCGCCAAGGTGCGACGGCCAGCGAGGTGTCGGTCTCCATGGAGCAGGGACTGTCCGTTTCAGTCCGCCAGGGTGAGGTGGAAACCGTGGAGTTCAACCGGGACCAGGGCTTTGGCATTACCCTGTATGTGGGTCAGCGCAAGGGCTCGGCCAGTACCACCAGTAGCGGTGATGCAGCGGTGCGGGAAACTGTGGCGGCAGCGCTGGCCATTGCCCGCCATGCGTCGGAAGACAGCTTTGCCGGGCTGGCCGATCCGGAGCTGATGGCTGGCGCACTGCCCGACCTGGACCTGTTTCACCCTTGGGCCATTACGCCGGATGAGGCCATCAGCCAGGCGCTGGCCTGTGAGGCGGCCGCCTATGCCCATGACCCGCGCATCTGCAATGCGGACGGTACCAGTCTCAGCACCCATCAGGGCTGCCGGGCTTATGGTAACAGCCATGGTTTTGTGGGTGGCTATGCCAGTACCCGGCACAGCCTGAGCTGTGTGATGATCGCCGGGGGCGACGGGCAGATGCAGCGGGATTATTACTATGATGTCAGCCGCCAGGGGCCGGCCCTGATGGCTGCGGAGCTGATTGGCCAGCGGGCGGCAGAGCGGGCTGTGCGCCGGCTGGGTGCCCGGCCGGTGCCGACCTGTGAGGTGCCGGTGCTGTTTGCTCCCGAGCTGGCGGCCGGGCTGTTCGGGCATTTCCTGGCAGCCATTTCAGGCGGCAACCTGTATCGCAAGGCCTCCTTCCTGGAAGGGGCCATGGGCCAGCAGCTGTTTCCGGAGTGGCTGGCGCTGGATGAGCGGCCGCACATTCCGCAGGCCCTGGGCAGTGCCGCCTATGATGGTGATGGTCTGGCGACCCGGGCCAAACCCTTTGTTGCACAGGGCCGGCTGGTTTCCTGGCTGCTCAGTACCTATTCCGGACGCAAGCTGGGGCTGCCCAGTACGGCCAATGCGGGGGGTGCCCATAACCTGCATGTCAGTCACGGTCCGCTGGATCAGGCCGGTCTGATCCGCCAGATGGGGCGTGGCTTGCTGGTAACCGAGCTGATGGGGCAGGGGCTGAATCTGGTGACTGGCGACTATTCCCGGGGAGCTGGCGGGTACTGGGTGGAAAACGGGGAGATCTGTTTTCCGGTCCAGGAAGTGACCATTGCCGGCAATCTTCGGGACATGTTCCGGCAGATTGCCGGAATTGGCCGTGATCTGGAACACCGGGGCAATATCCGCACCGGGTCACTGCTGCTGGAGCGGATGACGGTAGCTGGCCGTTGAGCCTGCGCCGTCAGTCCTCCTCGTCGAAGCGGTTTTCGATCAGGGCCAGCAGGGCGGCCAGGGCCTGTTCGGCCTGATCGCCCTCGGTGTGCAGCCAGACCGGCGTGCCCTGGCTGGCAGCCAGCATCATCACGGCCATGATATTTTTGCCATTGACCCACTCTTCCGGGGTGCGGCCAATGCTGACCACGCAGGGCCAGTCCCGGGCTACGGTGACAAAACGGGCTGCTGCCCGGGCGTGCAGGCCCAGCCGGTTGATGATGGTGGTCTGGTGCACGGGCATCTAGCTCAGCTCCCGGTGGCGGATGCGGATATTTTTCAGCAGTGGTTTCAGGGCCCGCCCCAGCCGCTCGGTCAGGTACACCGAACGGTGCTGCCCGCCGGTGCAGCCAATGGCCACGCTGACATAGGCCCGGTGGCTGCTGGCAAAGCGCGGCAGCCATTTGGCCAGATACTGCCAGCTGTCCTGGTAAAATTCCTCAACCTCCGGCTGGCTGGCCAGCCAGTCGGCCACCGGCCTGTCCAGACCGCTCAGCGGGCGCAGGTTTGGCTTCCAGACGGGATTGGGCAGGCGGCGCA
>DIDB01000201.1 GCA_002417905.1 Pseudomonadaceae bacterium UBA5811 | reverse complement strand
CCCGGCTGGCCTGTTCCAGCATGGCCTGCAGCTCAGCCAGGTCTGGGGGCGCCGCTTTGGCCTGCAGGGCCTGGCGCAGGGCATCCCGCTGGATCTTGTAATGTTGCTTGGCTTGCCGGAGCCGTGATTGTGGCTCCGCATCCGGTTGACCGTTGGCCAGCTGCTGCAGAGCCTGTTCCGCCTGGCTGCAGTGCTCGCGCAGCTGTTCCAGCTGGGCCAGCAGGCCCGGCGTGGCCTGCCTGGCCAGCTGGCGCTCGACCCGCAACAGGGCGGCCCGGGCCATGTTGGCTCTGGCCTGGAGCTGCTTTTGCTGTTCGCTCAGGGCGGGGCGCTGGCGTTGCAGTCGCTGCAGGATTGCTGGCGGGTTACTGGCCATTGTTGCTGTCTGGGCGTTCTGCTCCGGATTCAGCCGGCGCTGGCGGGCAAGATAGCGCTGCCGGAACTGCCCGGCCCGGCTGCGCTGTTCCAGGGCAGCGTTATTGTCCAGCAGTTGCAGCTCGATGCAGTCCACCGGACAGGCGCTGATGCAGCGTTCACAGCCCGTGCACTGGTTGCGGATAACGGTGTGCAGTAGCCGGGCAGCACCGGCGATGGCATCGGTTGGGCAGTTCTGGCGGCATTTGGTGCAGCCAATGCATTCTGCTTCGCGGATAAAGGCTATCCGGGCCGGGGTTGCAGGGCCGGCCAGTGGCAGCAGGGGACGCTGCAGCAGACTGGCCAGGGCTTCCAGTACGGGCTGACCGCCGGGCAGACAGCGGTTGATGGCTTCGCCCCGGGCCACGCTTTCAGCATAAGGCAGGCAGGCCGGATGCCCGCACTGGCCGCACTGCAGCTGTGGCAGCAGGGCATCAATCTGGAGGGCAGGGGGTGTTTCTGGCATGGGTACAGCTCGGTCAGCAGGTTCCGGATAAGCCGGGTGGCCGGCGGGAGCGGCCACCCGGAGGCGCGTTACATCACCCGCTGCCCGGGCAGGGCGCCCTGGTCGGGACTGAGCAGGAAGATGTCCTTGCCGCCCGGTCCGGCGGCCAGCACCATACCTTCGGAAAGGCCAAATTTCATCTTGCGCGGAGCCAGGTTGGCGACATAGAGGGTCAGCCGGCCCTCCAGCAGGCTGGGGTCGGGATAGGCGCTCTTGATGCCAGAAAACACGTTGCGCCGGGCATCGCCGATATCCAGGGTCAGCCGCAGCAGTTTGTCGGCGCCTTCGACAAACTCGGCTTTTTCAATCCGGGCTATGCGCAGGTCAACGGCGGAAAACGCGTCAAAGCCGATTTCCGGGGCCAGTGGCTCCCGTTCCAGCTCACCGTTGCCCGCTACTGCCGGGGTTTCGCCAGGCTGGCTGGCGGCAAGGTCTTCCCGGGAGGCTTCCGTCATGGCATCAATTCTGGCAGGTTCAATTCGGGTCATCAGTGGTGTAAAGGGGTTGATCCGGTGGCTGGCCAGCGGGGTATCCAGGTCGGCCCAGCTGAGCGGGGGCACATTGAGGAAGGTTTCAGCGGCGCCCGCCATGCCGGGCAGCACGGGCTTCAGCAGGATGACCAGCAGCCGGAACAGGTTGATGCCGGTGGAGCAGATGGCCTGGACGTCAGCCTGGCGGCCATCCTGCTTGTTCAGCGTCCATGGCGCCTGCTCCGCAATCCAGGCATTGGCCTGGTCTGCCAGCGCCATGGTTTCCCGCATGGCCCTGGCAAAATCACGCTGTTCATAGGCCTCAGCAATGCCCGGGGCTGCCTGCTGGAAGCGGTCCCAGAGCGCCGGCTCCGGAATGCTGGCCGCCAGCTTGCCCTGATGGCCTTTGAGAATAAATCCGGCGCAGCGGCTGGCAATATTGACCAGCTTGCCCACCAGGTCGGCGTTGACCTTGAGGACGAAGTCGTCCAAGTTCAGGTCGATGTCATCGACTCCCCGGCCCAGCTTGCTGGCGTAGTAGTAGCGCAGGTATTCCGGCTGCAGGTGATCCAGGTAGGTCCGGGCCCGGATAAAGGTACCCCGGGATTTGGACATTTTCTCGCCGTTGACCGTGACATAGCCATGGACATTGATGGCCGTCGGTTTGCGGTAGCCGGCGCCTTCCAGCATGGCAGGCCAGAACAGGGTATGGAAGTTGACGATGTCCTTGCCGATGAAGTGGTACAGCTCGGTACGGGCCTCACGCCCCCAGAAGGCATCAAAGGACAGTCCGGGCCGGCGGCTGCACAGGTTCTTGAAGCTGGCCATATAGCCGATAGGGGCATCCAGCCAGACATAGAAATATTTGCCGGGCTCGTCCGGAATCTCGAAACCGAAATAGGGGGCATCGCGGCTGATGTCCCATTCCTGCAGGCCGGCATCCAGCCATTCGGCAATCTTGTTGGCCACCGAGTCCTGCAGGGTGCCGCTGCGGGTCCAGTGCTTCAGCATGGCCTCAAAGTCGGGCAGCCTGAAAAAGAAATGCCGGGATTCTTTCAGGACCGGAGTGGCCCCTGAAATGGCCGAGCGGGGGTCTTTCAGTTCGGTGGGCGCATAGGTGGCCCCGCATTTCTCGCAGTTGTCGCCGTACTGGTCTGGTGCACCGCATTTCGGGCAGGTACCCCGGATAAAACGGTCGGCAAGAAACATGCCCTTTTCCGGGTCAAAGTACTGGGTGACCGGGCGGGTACTGATATGGCCGCCTTCGCGCAGCTTGAGGTAAATGGCTGAGGCCAGCTCGCGGTTCTCTTCGGCGTGGGTAGAGTGGAAGTTGTCGAACTCCACCAGAAAATCGGCAAAATCCCGGCTGTGCTCAGCCTGCACTCCGGCGATCAGCTGTTCCGGGGTGATGCCTTCTTTTTCGGCGCGCAGCATGATGGCCGAGCCGTGGGCATCGTCCGCACAGACATAGAGACACTGGTGCCCGCGCAGTTTCTGGAAGCGTACCCAGATGTCCGTCTGGATATATTCCAGCATGTGGCCGAGGTGAATCGGACCATTGGCATAGGGCAGGGCGCTGGTAACAAGAATCTGGCGGGATGCGGACATGGTGTTCGGATCGGTTCTGCTGACAAAGAGCGGGAACTATAAAGCCCTGCAGGGCTTTTTTCATCCATGCCGTGGGCCGGAGGCCCTGCCGCCGCCGGGGCAGGGCAGCGGTTCAGCCCAGAAGAACAGCTGGTCCGGCCGTGCTGGCCAGTCCGGTGCGTTCATGGGCAAGGCACAGGCAGGCCAGATGGATTTCACCCAGCAGCTGGTGATACCAGGCCTGGCCGGAAACCCCTTCCAGCACCAGCAGACCACAGGCCAGTGATTGCAGAAGGTTGCTCTGGCGGCCGGGAGACAGTTCGGCAAAGCGGGTGTCCAGATAATGCTGGCAGTGCTCATCCAGCGCCCGCATGCCGCTGCGCAGCAGGTCACGGATGGGCAGTGTTGCCCGGGGCAGGACCGGAACGCTGGCGTGGGCGTAGGGGGTGTGCATGTGCCGGTCGATGAACTCCATGATCTGGCTGGCGGGCAGGCTGGCCAGCGGATTCAGGGGCAGCAGGCGGTCACACAGGACCTGGAGCTGGCGCCATTCGTGGCTGTTAAAAAAGTCGGGCTGGTAGGGCAGCTCCGGGCTGGCGTGGAA